>BBVC01000093.1 GCA_001192655.1 Caedimonas varicaedens | reverse complement strand
CTCGCCGCTCTTCTAACTTTGACAAGATCATTCCTAAACGAGTCATAATATCCAAATGATCATTCAAAGCTTTTTTCTCGTCAGCCTGACGATGGCTTGTCATCATTTCCTTGATCTCCGTCAGATGATCGTTCATCGCCAGCCGTTGCTGTTCCTCAAAGCGGATGTGTCCGCGGATGATTCCTACCAGATCAACAATTCCTAAACGATTTTTGAGTTGGTTAAACATGGCTATTTTTCTCCTGCTGTGCGTATTTTACGATACATGCCCTTGCCTGTTCTTTCGACCTTGCCTTGTTCCAGCAGACGAGAAAGGGCTCCGCTCACCCGACCCTGACTGCACTTCAGCCTTTCTGCCAGAGTCATAACAGGGATCGATCTGACTTGAGGCAGATGTTTCAAGATGCGGTCGTAAAACTGGAGGGTGGCTTGCCGAGGTATGATCTTCTCGGAGGGCTTGCTCTTTTCTGGCACAAGTTCGTCCTTGATCTCAGGGTAAGCATTCGTGTTCAGCACATAGCGCCGAAGTTGAGCTTGTTGTACCTGCATCTGGAATTCCATCTGCTTGAGATATTGGTAAAGCTCTTTCCATCGTGCAGTGACCACCTCCCACTGAATATCTCGCTCTCGATGGTCTTGTTTCATGAGAGATGTCAGGTCAGAGATGCCGAGCTTGCGTTGTAAATAGGTAAACATGATTCTATTTCTCCTTCTTGTGGGTCTGGCTAATTTTTGTTGGTTTTGTCAAACGATTCCAAGTTTAAATGCATCTGCTCATTTTTCAGCGGAAACACCTGCTGTACCATTCGGAGAAACTGCTTCCAGTTCCCGCAGGCACGCATAAAGCAGATCAAAGCATGCAAGTGCTGAGACAGGGCAGGATGCCCCAAATCAGGGTTGAGATGCTGATGATGCCTGACCTTGCGGTATCCCTGCTCTAACAGAGGGTTGCGTTTTTCAAGCTCTTCCAAGACTCCAGGGGCAAGTCGTTTGTAAACGATATCCCGTGTAATTTTCCCCACCTCCAGAGGTTTCTTCTGTTTGGTGAGGCTGTTCCAGTTCCATCCCTTTAGACGGAATATTTGACGGTAAAATTCATCGGGGAAACGTTTCGCCCAGGCGACCAACTCGGCGCTCATGTAAGCGTTGAGGATTTTTTGCAGGGCTTTGTGTTCCCGATCGTCTTCGTAGCCCGTGGCTTCATCGATGAGGGCGATAATGCCCACTTTTGCCACAGAGCGCACAATCATCTCTGCTTGCTTGGCGTATATACTTTGGACTTTGGTCAGAACCCCTGCTTGTTGTGCATCAATCAGCGCATAACAAAGGTCAACCAACAAAGTTGCTTCATAGCCGTAGGTGGTGGGATTACTACCGCTGCTATTGGGACGTATAAACGCAATCTTCTGTTCAAATTTATCTAAAATCCCCGGTAATAAATAAGGGGCTAAACGGGGTGATTTTAGCAGATTTCCAAGCATAATCCCCGGTAACTTTTTCTTAAATCCGAGAGCTTCTTGCAACCCTCGTCCCGACAGCACCCGTGTGCCGTCTTCCAACACATAGCAAGAGATTTTCAGGTTCCCAATCACGAGAGGTGTGCGATGTGACCCCCACTTGGCTTTCAAGAGCTTGGGGGTCTTTATTTTGCTATGGGGCGTTAAACGGCCGGCTGTCGTGGTTTCCGTTGTCATCATCATCATTTTGTCCTTTCGGTTCTTTCGTTCATCAAAGTCATAATAAAATCAGGGTCATCCAAGCCCCACGATCGCTCGTAGGGCAAAGGGAGAGGTGTCAGGCTATGTTGCATTTCCATTTCCTTTCGGTGTTGTGGGGTTGTTTTGAGAGAGTTTAGGCAAGCGCGCCCCGGACAGAGGAGGTGTCACGCCATGCGCCCGCAAGGTGGACGCGAACACCTGCAAACGAACAGGATCGTCGCGAAGGGACACCACCCAGTCTTCGAGGCAGAGGTTAAACAAATGGGGTCGTCTCAGCATCTGATCGATGACACACGCCACCACGTGCATCCATGTGCCGTCTGCAGTGATAAGCATATAGAGTTCATCACCCTCTCGCAGATGTAACAGCACATCCCCTTCGCCCAAAGGCACGTCTTCCATCTGCACAGGAGGGATGCGTCCACAGCCGGGATAGGTGTATCGACTCCCACTCATGACAGCCCCCACCAGCGTGTGTTGGAGAGGGTACGGCAACGGCGCCTTTTGAGATATCTTCTGAGTCTTATGACATATCGAATAAGCATGACTTCTATAACCTTTCATAGGGGGCTGTGTACTCGTTATCGTTCTTAACGAATACACACACCAACGATGTGGTTAGTGTCATACTCCGTGTCACCGCCGACAGCGGTGACACGGAGTATGACACTAAACCCCACATTGTGCAATATAGCTAAAAACCTTTAAAATGGTTATATTATGGATAATTTTTAAGAGGATTATTCCATGACCTATTCATTAGATTTTAGACTTCGTGTTTTATCTGTAAAAAAGAAGAAAAATTTGAGTTTTGCTGAAACGGCGGATCTCTTTGGTGTTGGAGTGACCAGTCTTGTCAGATGGGT
>BBVC01000092.1 GCA_001192655.1 Caedimonas varicaedens | reverse complement strand
TAATGTCTGAAAGGATTATCCAATGCTTTTGTATTTTGGATTAAACCAACTGGTCTGCCATAAGTGTGCTCCCAGAGCAGAAGGGGGGATACTATCATTCAATTTGACGACAGTCTTTTGAGGATACGATGGGATAGGAGTGGGGTAAAGCATCATGGGAGGAAAGACAACGTCTATATTTTCATCCTGCCCCGCAGTTTTATAGAAAGCGACGGAAAAAATACTGGGACCGGTTTCAAGAATAGTTTTAAATCCACTTTTGGAAGGGATAGTTTTGATATATGCAGGCGCTTTGCCTTCATGATTCCTCACTATCATTTGAAGCGTGTATTGAAGAATAGGATGATGAGGTTTGGCAGCAATCAACGCATTTCCTATAAAAGCTGACATAGGCTCAACTCCCGCATAAAAGTCGTAAACTTTATTTAGAACAGTGCATGATTGTTCGACAATGTAATCAGTATCTTTATAGACTCCCCCTATCTTTTCAAGGATGAGATAGCGCAAGAAATCACTGGATTTTCCCATTTTACATTCCCTGATGTATTGAGCCAGGATTTCTGCATCCCTAGGAGAAAGATCCAATTCATCATATGACTTGATCTGAAGGGGAGAATTATTTTCCTCTAAGTATTTTACTGTGTGCGGTAGAAGATCCCTGTTTTTAATCCAGAGGAAATGCTTCCAGCCTTCAGAAAGAGGATTACTTTTTACAGCATGTTCTGCCCATTGAAGGTACTCCGTTGGTACTTCTATAGGCTCGATGAGAGAAGTAACCCATATAGTATGAAAAATCTGGGGGATCTTGTAAGGTATTTCCTCATCAACGTATCTATTGAGAAAAAAGAGTTTCTCCAGGTTATTTTCAGTATAAAGACGATTTCTTTGCTCAAAGAAGTCCTTACCGTCTGATATCTCTTCACCGAGTAAAGCAGTCTGTATCAGATAATGGAGATGGCCATCAAACTCTTTGGGAAAAGTAGGATAAAGCAAGAATTCCGGGACGGCTCCACCGGACTCAGGATGAAAGGCTTTCATCTTAATGCTTGGAGAAGGCTTAAAAAGTTTTGGCGAAAAATCAAAGGGATCGAGGTGAGTTGGAAAAGCAAGACCACATTGTCCAAAAACTATTTCATGAGTTTGAGAATCAAAGGAGCATTTTACGACGTCAGAAGGTGGTTTAAGAATTTCAATTCTATTCAGATAATAATGAGGGGGAATATTCCATAAAAGTTTGGACTTGGGAAGAAAAACTCTTTCCTCTGTGACGCGTTTATTAGAAGCTCCTGAAAAAGAGAGCTTTAGTTTCACTTCTGTATCATCAAATGTATTTATAAACTTAAGAACACCGGAAAGCTTCTGCTTTTCCATCAAGCGTATTGTCTCGCGAGAATTGTTGATATTATAAATATTTATTAATTCTTCCTCTTCTAGAGGAAGGTTAAATTGAGAGGAAAAAGAAGAATTGGAAAAGTTTATATGTAAAAAAACTATAAAAATAGCTTTAATGTTAAAATTTTTCATCCTACCTCTCTTGTATTTATCATTTTAAAATTATAAATTACTTAATTTCCGAGCAATTATACGGGCAAGAAAAGGATTATCATCTCCGCGAATGGAAAGTCCATCTCGTTCTTCTGCAAATTCTAGTTTAAAATTCAAAGAAATAAGTGTGTTACAAAACTGATCGAAATTAATGTAACGACGATAGTGACTTTCTAGTCCTATGGAAATTCCCTCGTTTTTGCTGATTTTTTGAGATTTTTTGAACAAGGGATCTTTATCTGTTCTGAATTCAAGCAGAACAGAGCTATGCTGTTTTAAGTGAGTGAGGAATTTAAGAAAAACAGACTGATCTTCTTCCGTAATAGAGTGAAGGAAAAAGCGGGCATAAATATAATCAAAGTCTTTAAAATTAAGGAGTTTTTCAAATTGATTAACACTCATTGCGCGGAAAGCAATATTCAATTCTCCAAATGGTTTGGCAAAGGAAATATTGGATTCAATCGCTGCTTGCGAAGAATCAATACCAACAGCATTGATCCCCCTATTTACAAAATTGAAAGTGTCGCGACCATTTCCGCAACCGATATCAACGAGAGCCTTGCCTGGTTTTGTATAACCCTTGTCAATAACAAACTCACAAAAACTAGAAGGCTTTCTTTCAAGGGAAACATGCTTATAAAAGCTGTTCCAATAAGCATCGTTGTCTTTGGGAGATTCAACTTTAGGGGCAATATAGGGTTGTTGAGGTGTAAGAGACCACACATATTTTTTGGGGGACTCGTCATAATGTTTTTTATAGTGAAGGGCTTTTCTCTCCCATTCCGCACCATAATTGCGGGTGAAGTATGATTGGGGATCTGAAGGACCCCAAATCTCGATATCTCCCAGATTGTATCGCTTTTTATTCTCTATTTGCTCTTTTGTAAACCATGAACGGGGAAAAATTCCTCGCCCCTTTTCGCGTGATAGAATATATTTTTCTTCCTCTAGCTGATAGAGAAATAAATCTATGAAGGGGTATAACTTCTTTCCATTCGCAAGTTGCAGGTGGGTGGTAGAATAAAGTTTATATCCTACAATGTTTTCTCCCGGTTCTTCGTCAGAGAATAGATTATATCCAAGCTTTCGAAATTCTTCTTTCAGAGAATTTAATTTGTCTTCATGTTTTTTATTGATAGCCAAATCACCATCATCATCCCATTCAATAATGTCTCCATCTCGAACAGCGCCAAGAAATGTCCCAAAACAGATCCAATGATCTACCTCGTGTTTTTCGAAAACATCTCGGGCAGTTTTTATCACTTTGGCAATGGCCGACTTCAGGGTACGATCTGTATAGAGTTCAGATTCAATAAATTGTTGCCGAATCTTGGCATCAGGATACTGGATATCAAGATTAGTAAATTGTTGGCTGCCATAACTACAATTAATAGCAATAAAAAATGTAATAATATTAATAAATTTTACCATTATAATTAACCTTATATAAAAATACTAATAAACAATATTTCATATAATTATTAATTAAATATGATTGAATCATTTCAAATTTCATAATATTTTATTTATTAATTACTTTATTTAAAATTTATTTAAATTTTTAATATTTTATTGACGAATTTTTTTATTGAAAATAGAAGCTATTTGCCATTAATCTCTTTCAATGATTTGATCAGGCTGCAAATATTTTTCTGAACTCATGATTCTCATCGTAAAATTTGCTATACAGCAATAGATACGAGAAAAAATTCATGGAAAGTTCGGATGTTCCCTGTCATTGAGCGTATTACGTCGGAATTTGCAAAAGAGCTGTGTCAAGAGATTACGACAGATTTACCTGAGTATTTTGGGCTATCAGAGGCAAACGACCGCTATTTTCAAGGTATGTTGTCTCGTTTTTCATGGGGAGCTAAAATAGGGGAAAAGTATGTGGGGCTCTTAACCCTGGAGTTTCCTTATAAAGAGAGTGCCAATATTTACTGGATGGGCGTTAAGCGTGCTTTCCAGGGGCAAGGGGCTGGCTCTGCGTTAATAGAAAGCGCTGTTGCTTGTGCACAATGGAAAGGACTAAATACTCTAACAGTTGAAACGCTTAGCCCAGTTGAACTTGATGAAAACTATATCAAAACCTGGCGCTTTTATGAAAAATGTGGGTTTCAACCGCTTTTTGATCTTAAGCCAGAGGGTTATCAGCACCGTATGGTTTATATGTACAAATCTGTTAAGCAGAAGAAGGCTTGCTTGATCAATGATGTGGTTTTTCCTTGGGAAGCAAGAGCTTTGCGTCAAGAAGATATTCCTTTAATTGTTGCTTCTTTCTCTGAAGTGAATTGGCAGAAACCGGCTCCTCTATATGAAAAATATCTTAGGGAGCAAGAAAAGAATCAGAGGTCTGTATGGGTGGCTTTCAAGGAAAATGTGGTGCTTGGTTATGTAACGCTTACAGAGCAATCAGATTATGTTCCGTTTAGAGAAAAGAATATTCCTGAGATTATGGATTTTAACATCTTGCCTCAATATAGAAGACAAGGGATAGGGTCAGCGCTGTTGGCGATGGCAGAAGATGCCGCGCGCTGCAAGCATCAACAGGTAGGCATTGGTGTTGGATTATATGAAGATTATGGCGCCGCTCAGCAGCTTTATATTAAAAGAGGGTATATTCCTGATGGGAGAGGCGTTACCTATCACTATCAACATGTTCAACCAGATCACAAAGTGAGGATAGACGATGATCTTGTTTTATGGTTCGTTAAAGCATTCAGTGTAGAAGGAGCTTCGTGATGACAGCGTTCGCGCGTACGGATAATAGTAAACTTGGACGTTGGTGGTGGACAGTTGATCGTTGGACATTGGCCGCCATTTTTTTGCTGATCGCCATTGGTTTTTTGCTGACAATGGCGGCAAGTCCTTCTGTAGCTCATCGTCTTAAGCTGGAATCTTTTTATTTTGTCAAGCGCCACGCTATTTATATGATCCCTGTCGTTTTCATTTTAATTAGTGTTTCACTCCTGAATTTACGGGACACTCGAAGATTGGCGATGATGGTTTATGGTGTGGGCATTTTAATGTTGCTTTTCACTCTTTTCATGGGGGTTGATATTAAAGGAGCGCGGCGGTGGATCAGTATTCTCGGTTTTTCCTTGCAACCGTCTGAATTTGTCAAGCCAGCCCTTGCAGTATTATGTGCATGGATGTTGGCAGAGAATCAGTTAAACCCTGTTTTCCCTGGAAAGGCATTAGCCTTGATGTTATATGGTCTGACACTGTGCTTGCTTATTTTACAACCTGATATGGGGATGGCTGTCCTTGTTTCAGTGGTCTTTTTTTGTCAGTTTTTTTTGGCAGGACTTCCTCTTTTATGGGTTGCATTGGGTGTTTTGACAGGTGCAGTAGGATCGATTTCCGCCTATTTTTTCTTGCCTCACGTCACTCAGCGCGTCGATCGCTTTTTGAAAGCTGAAGGCGGTGATAAATACACGGATCAATATCAGATTACCCAGTCTCTGGATGCTTTTGTCAACGGAGGAGTTTTTGGCCAGGGGCCAGGCGAGGGAACGGTAAAAAAACATTTGCCAGATGCTCATGCCGATTTTATTTTTGCTGTTGCAGGGGAAGAATTTGGCTTAATATTATGTCTGATTATTGTGGGGCTTTTCGCTTTTATTGTTCTGCGCAATGTGGGTAAGGTCATCCAGGAGAATGACTTTTTTATTGTCCTTGCGGTGTCAGGCCTTATCATTGAATTTGGGCTGCAGGCGATTATCAATATGTCCTCTACATTAAGCCTGATTCCGACGAAAGGGATGACGTTGCCCTTCATTAGCTACGGCGGATCATCTATGATGGCGCTTGCATTGACAATGGGGATGGTTTTAGCCTTGACACGCAGGCGAACCCGAGTTGGAATCAATCTATGAAAAACCCCATTATTCTTGTTGCTGGTGGGACAGGGGGGCATGTCTTTCCAGCGTTGAGCTTGGCGCAAGAGCTTGAGGCGCAAGGTCATGACATTCTTTTTTTTACGGATTCGCGTGGTGCACGCCTTATTCCTTCTACTGTCGCCACACCTCTTAAAATTTTGCCTCTTCAAGGTCGACGCAATCTCTTCATCTTCTACCTCTCGCTGGTATGGTGCTTTATCAGCGGTTTGGGAGATATAATAAGATATCGTCCACAGGGCATTGTTGGTTTTGGTGGGTATCCTGCACTGACGTGGGGATTGTTGGCTGGACTTTTCCGTATACCGCTGATTATTCACGAGCAAAACGCTATTTTGGGAAGAACGAATCGTTTGTTGGTACATTGGGCTAAAAGTGTAGCCTTGACGTTCAAGATGGAAAAAACTGATTTTTCTGGCATACATACGGGGATTCCCTTGCGCAGGGATTTTAAAAGCGTTGATTATGCCTTGCCAAAACGGAGAGAAGTTTTTCACCTGTTTGTTGTTGGAGGAAGCCAGGGTGCCAGAATTTTTGGTGAAATTATTCCTCAGGCCGTTCAGCTGCTCCCTGTGTTTCTTCAGGAGCGTCTGGATATTGTGCAGCAGTGTTGTGCAGAAGATGTGGAAAAAGTCAAAAAGGCTTATGGCAAAACAGCCGCAAAAACATTGGTATCACCTTTTTTTAGTCATGTTGCGGAGCTTTTGGAAAACGCGCATCTCGTGATTGCAAGAGCTGGGGCTTCCACGATTGCAGAGGTTATGACCGTGGGGCGCCCTGCTCTTTTTATTCCCTTTCCCGGGGCGCAAGATGATCATCAAACAGCTAATGCACAGGCGGCGGTTATGGCAGGGGGGGGATGGCTTTTTAATCAAAAAATATTGACGGCTGAAAGAGTGGCTTCTTTTCTGGAGCGCGGGTTGACCTGCCCTTCTATCTTGATTTTGGCAGCTGAAGGAGCACGTCGAGAAAGTCATCAGAATGCGACGCAGAAATTATCAAAACTGGTATTGGAATGTTTTGCACATTAGGGTAATGATATCGTAGGTGAGTTTTTAGGAAGAGAATTATGTACGTTGTTCCCCAATCAGTTGGTATCATTCATTTCATCGGTATTGGCGGCATTGGGATGAGCGGTATTGCAGAGGTTTTGCATACGCTTGGTTATTTTGTTCGTGGTAGTGATATCAGTGAGAATGCCAATGTTCAGCGTCTGCGTCTTTTAGGAATCCCTATTTTTACCGGTCATGATGCTGCGTATGTTCAGGACGCTGCGGTGGTTGTTGTCTCTTCAGATATAAAATCCCATAATGTAGAGCTTTGTGCTGCACGCGCTCTTTCCCTGCCTGTTGTACATCGCGCCGAGATGCTAGCCGAACTTATGCGTTTGAAGCCTTCTATTGCTGTTGCAGGAACTCATGGAAAAACCTCGACAACTTCTTTGGGGGCTAGAGTATTAGAGGCGGGAGGACTTGATCCTACTGTTGTGAGTGGTGGTATTATTAACGCCTATGGTACAAATGCGCGTTTGGGGACAGGAGAATGGGTCATCGTGGAAGCGGATGAGTCAGATGGTACCTTTACGAAGTTGCCTGCCACTATTGCTGTTGTCACGAATATTGATCCTGAGCATATGGAACACTACGGCTCTTTTGAAGCTTTACGTCAGGCCTTTATAACGTTTATTGAAAATCTGCCTTTTTATGGTTTGGGGATTTTATGTATTGACCATCCTGAGGTGAGATCCCTGCTTCCCTTGCTGACAGATCGGCGTGTTGTGACGTATGGCTTTGACCAGGATGCTGATATTCGGGCAGAAGAAATGGTTTTGGATGCAGAGGGTTCCACTTTTGATGTGGTGATTTCATCGCGTTTTCATATGTTATGCAAAAATGCGCCGCGTGTTGAACGATTGGACCGAGTTCGTCTTTCTATGTTGGGGGCTCATAATGTTCAGAATGCTCTTTCAACGATTGCAATGGCTCTGGAATTAAGTGTTGAACCCGATAAAATTCGTCATGGATTGTCAACTTTTAAAGGAGTAGGGCGGCGCTTCACCCGCGCTGGTGAAGCTTGCGGCATTACAGTTATTGACGATTATGCCCACCATCCTCAAGAAATACGGGCTGTTCTCAAAACAGCTCGCCTTGTTTCCCAGGGACAGATTATTGCTGTGATGCAGCCCCATCGTTATTCAAGGCTTAAAGACCTTTATCAAGATTTTTGTATGTGTTTTGAGGATGCGGATCAAGTTATCGTGACACCTATTTATGGAGCAGGCGAAGAACCTCGTGCGGAATTGACCCATGATCGTTTAGCTCAGGATATAGCGCTTCATCGAGGCGAGTCTTCCTTGATAGTTGAGCATCGGGAAGAATTGGCACAGACAATTTTAAACATTTCAAAACCGGGAGATCTTGTGATTTGTATGGGTGCAGGGACGATTACGACTTGGGCTCATGCTTTGCCACAAGAACTGATAAATGCTGCTCAGAGCAGAGTAAGGACAGGGACATAGATGAGCAAGCCAATCTGTGATATTACGAAGATATCTCCTCATTTAACGATTCTTGATCGTTTACCTAAAGTTCGAGGACGTTATAGTGTAGAAGTTGATCTTTCGCGCTTGACTTGGTTCCAGGTAGGGGGAGCAGCGCAAGTTTTATTCAAGCCTGCGGATGTAGAGGATCTGGCTTTTTTTCTTAAGCAAAAGCCAAAAGATATTCCCGTTTTTGTTTTTGGTGTCGGTTCAAATCTTCTCGTGCGTGATGGCGGAATCCCAGGGGTAACAATCCGCCTTGGCAAGGGGTTTACCAATGTTGCTGTCTCTGGCATGAAAATAGATGTTGGAGCGGGGGTTCTTGATCGGTTCATTTCTATGGTGGCTTGTGAGGAAGCTTTAAAAGATCTGGAATATCTTTGTGGTATTCCTGGAACGATTGGTGGGGCTCTTAGAATGAATGCTGGGTGCTATGGCTCTGAAATGAAAGACATTCTTGATGTGGCTTTTGCTTTAGATGAACAGGGAAAATTTCATGCTTTGACAAATGGGGAAATGGGCTTTACATATCGTCATTGTTCAGTTCCTGAAGATTGGATTTTTGTCGGTGCTCGTTTGAAAGCGCGATCTGGCAATACAAGCATTATTCGGAGACGCCTTCAGTCCCTGTTGTCAGAGCGGGAAAAAACGCAACCTGTGAGTACACGTACAGGGGGCAGCACGTTTGCCAACCCTGTAGGGTATAAGTGTTGGGAGCTGATTGATAAGGCGGGCTGTCGCGGATTACGATGGGGTGGAGCACAGGTTTCAGAGCTTCATTGTAATTTTTTGGTGAATACAGGTGGCGCGACGGCAGCAGAACTGGAAAACCTGGGGGAAGAAGTCCGAAAGCGTGTTTTACAGACCTCTGGCATTCATTTACAATGGGAAATTAAACGTGTTGGGATCTCTGACGTTTCTCGAGGATTGAAAGAAGAAGCAGCATGACTATAGGACAAAAAAAAGTAAAGCGTGTGGCTGTTATTATGGGTGGCTGGTCAGGAGAGCGCGAGGTTTCCTTGTCAAGTGCGCAAGGGGTCATCAAAGCTCTTGCCGAGCGAGGGTATGAAGTTATCCCCATTGATTTAACCCGTGACCTCAAGGAATTTCTTCAGAAGCTGTTACAGGCAAGAGCGGACGTTGTTTTCATGAACGCCATGCACGGACGATGGGGAGAAGATGGATGTTTGCAAGGATTATTGGAGATGTTGGGTCTGCCCTATACGAATTCAGGCGTGCTTGCTTCTGCTCTTGCCATGGACAAGCCTTTTGCAAGAAAAATATTTAAGGATGAGGGGATTCCCTGTCCCGAAGGATTTGTTGCAGAGCGATCTCGGGTTATGGCGGGTGGTATCATGCCTTGTCCCTATGTTATTAAACCGCTGCAGGAAGGTTCAAGTCTTGGTGTTCATATTATTACCGATGAAGCGCAGTTAAGAGATATTGAAGATACCTGGGAATATGGTGACCAGGTTTTGATTGAACGCTATATTCCGGGACGCGAAATTCAGGTTGCTGTCTTGGGAGATCGTGTCTGGGGAGCCATTGAAATTTGCCCGCATGCAGGATTTTATGATTATACAACTAAATACACGGACGGCAAGGCCAAGCATTTAATGCCAGCCCCTATCCACCCACAGGCTTATCAAATGGCGCTTGATCTTGCAAAACGCGCTCATGATGCTTTGGGATGTGAAGGCGTAACGCGTGTGGATATGCGTTACGATGATACAAAAGGCGAGCCGGGGATTTTTTATGTTCTGGAAGTGAATACACAGCCTGGTTTGACGCCTTTATCTCTTGTCCCTGAAATTGTTGCTTATCATGGTATGTCTTACGGTGATTTAGTCGAATGGATGATTAAGAATCCTCGCCATCTTGTTTCGCAAGCGGTTATGACTTCGCACCCCTTTGAGCATACAGCCCCTTATGGAGAATCTAAGGAATGGGTGGTCGAAAATCCCTCTCGCTTCAGCTAGGATCAAGGCAGGTTAAAAAGAAACCGTCCTCGCTGCGTACTCGCAAAAAAACTGGGATCTCATGGTCTGGTATTTGGACGATTATCAGAAAAACAGGCATTTTTGGTATTATTTTACTTTTCCTTTTTGTTCCTTATTATTTATGGTCGTCTGGATATATCTTGCACACATTTAATCAGTTAAATCACTTGAGTCACAGAGCTGTTGCTTCTTTGGGTTTGGGCGTTGAAGACGTAGTTGTGGAAGGGCGCTTCCTCACACCCCAAAAGGAAATTTTGCAAATATTAAATGTGGATCGTGGCAGTTCAATTTTCTCATGTTCCTTACCGGATGCCAAGAAAGCGCTTGAAGCTTTGCCCTGGGTGCGGTCAGCGTCTGTTCAACGCCGACTTCCAGAGACTCTCTATGTTAGGCTTTCTGAACGACACCCCATTGCTTTATGGCAAAATAAGGGAAAACTGTATCTTGTGGATGATCAGGGTAAGGTGCTTGATAATATCTCTGACTATCCTCGGGGGGGACTTCTTGTCTTGACAGGAGAAGGAGCTCCTAAAAAAGCGTCAACTCTGATTGACGTTTTGGCTGATTTTCCTGACATTGCGAAAAAAGTAACGGGGGCTATTTGTATCAGTAATCGTCGATGGGATATCCTGATAGATCATAAGCTTAGGCTTAAATTGTCTGAATTTGATATGAAAGGAAGCTTAGAATCCTTTTCAAAGTTGGCTCAAGCGCATAAACTGGAGGATAAAGAAATTGTAGGAATCGACTTGCGTTTTAAGGATCGTGTGTACTTTCAGCTTTCTCCTGAAGCACTTGAGCGTAAAAAAAAGATTCCGGGGAAGAATGCCTGATGAAGCTTTTTAATGTTCGCCGCCGTTTAATAAAACCACCATCCGGGGGATTGATCGCAGGACTTGATATTGGTTCCAGCAAGGTTTCCTGTGCGATTGCACGTCTTAACCCTTCTGGTATTCCTGAGCTTGTTGGATTTGGTCACCAGGCTTCACGAGGGCTTAGAAATGGTGCCATTGTTGATATGGAAGCATTGGCGACTTCGGTAGCTGCGGCTGTGCACGCGGCAGAAAAGATGGCAGAAGAGACGATTTCCGAGGTCTTTGTCTGTATTTCTCCCGCCATTACGGAGTCTCATCCTGTGAGTGTTGAGACAGCCATTTCAGGACATCCCATTGATGAAGCTGATGTACGCAAGATGGTCTCGCAAGTATGCCAAGGTCTTGAGAAGCCAGGACAACATGTGATTCATGCGATTCCTGTTTCCTATGAAATTGATGGATCACGCGGGATTCGTGATCCGCGAGGGATGTTTGGCGATCGCCTTGGAGCAAACATTTATATCGTGACAGGTCATTCCGGGATGTTGCGCAATTTTGCCGCATGTATTGAACGTTGCCATCTGGAAATCGCAGGATTCGTTGTGTCTGGTTACGCATCGGGGCTTTCGACTTTGGTCGATGATGAAATGGAATTAGGCGTGACTCTTGTTGATATGGGGGCAGGATGTACATCCATCGCTATCTTTCATGATGGAAAGCTTTACCATACGGATCACGTTAATGTGGGTGGCTCTCATGTAACAGGTGATGTGGCGCGCGGACTTTCAACGCCGATGATTCATGCGGAAAGGCTCAAGACGCTTTATGGCTCTGCGATGCTTTCAAGTAGCAATGAACGTGAAAAAATACTTGTTCCGCAAATTGGGGAAGACGAGAATCATAAGGGAACCCAATTTACCCGAGCTGAACTTTACCGCATTATTCGTCCTCGGATCGAAGAAACATTTGAGCTTGTTCGGGAACGCCTGAGAGAGTGTGATGCTGATAAAGTTGCGGGAAAGCGTTTGGTATTGACGGGCGGAGCCAGCCAGCTTTCAGGAATTTTACATATGGCCAACCTTATCCTTGATAAGCAGGGAAGATTGGGAAAACCCATAAAAATTAATAAGCTTGCACAAAATGCCAGGATGCCTGAATTCGCTAGTACAATGGGACTTATTTTATATGGACAGAATGAATATAGACGGATGGGGATGCCTCAAACAAAATCAACAAAAGAACCTTTGCTTTTTTTTGAAAGAATTGGGGGATGGTTACGTGAGAATTTGTAGAATTATTTCTCAATCTATTTTACAGTATCAATAATGCTAAACTTTTTTACATATAACTGGAGATAAGAATGCCAATAATTTCAACGAGTAACCCTTCTGATCTCATTGAATTGCGTCCAAAGATCACGGTGGTGGGTATTGGAGGTGCTGGAGGAAATGCTGTCAATAACATGATAAAATCTGGACTTCAGGGTGTTGAGTTTGTGGTATGCAACACAGATGCTCAGGCTTTGGGTCAGAGTTTGGCAGAACGGCGTATTCAGTTGGGGCATCGCGTGACTCAGGGTTTGGGCGCTGGTTCTCGTCCTGAAGTAGGACGGGCAGCTGCTGAAGAATCACTGGAGCAGATCCTTCATTCCATTGAAGGAAGCAATATGGTTTTTGTGACGGGCGGTATGGGAGGTGGTACAGGAACAGGCTCAGCTCCTGTTATAGCCCAGGCAGCGCGAGAGCAGGGGATTCTGACAGTGGCTGTGGTGACGAAACCCTTCACTTTTGAAGGCAAGCACCGAATGCGCAATGCCGAGAATGGCATCGAGGAATTGGCGCAATATGTGGATACTCTTATTATTATCCCCAACCAGAATCTTTTCCGTATTGCCAATGAGAAAACAACTTTTGCAGATGCTTTTGGTTTAGCGGATCAGGTCCTTCATGCAGGTGTGCGGGGCGTAACAGATTTGATGATTATGCCGGGACTGATCAATCTTGATTTTGCTGATATTCGTGCAGTGATGATGGAGATGGGGAAAGCCATGATGGGGACAGGTGAAGCTTCGGGAGAAGGTCGATCCATTGCTGCAGCTGAGGCGGCTATTTCCAATCCATTGCTTGAAGATGTGACAATGAAGGGTGCGCGCGGTGTTTTAATTAATATCACGGGTGGTATGGACATGACACTCTTTGAAGTGGATGAAGCTGCTAACCGTGTGCGTGAGGAAGTCGATCCGGATGCCAATATTATTTTTGGGTCTACTTTTAATGAAGCGATGGAAGGAAAAATTCGTGTTTCTGTTGTTGCAACAGGGATTGAGCAGGTCAGTATTCTACAGAAAACCAAAGTGAATGAGGCAGGCTCTAATGTTGCTTCTTTTCCTTCATCTCCGTCTTACTCGGAAGAGCAGCAAAGTATTGTATCAAAAGGTTTTTTTACGCGCAAACGTGAAGAAGAAACCAAAGTCGAAGAGGAAAATGATATTTTTAGCACTCATTATCATTCTGCTCCTGAAAAATCTTTGGAACCAGAGGTTGAAGAAGCTGTGGCAGAGCAAAAAATATCTGACATGGAAGAGTCTCTTTCTTTGGAAGAGAGAGAAGAAGATCATAGTTTTCAAATGCAACTCAAGCCACGCAAGATGAGCTTTTTTGAACGTGTTGCCGAAACTGTTCGAGGGGGAGGTCGTTCTTATCATGAGGGTCCTCAAAATCCTGAGAGCCAACCTTTCAAGGAAGAGAATCCTTCCGAAGATACAAAAGTCTATACAAATGTCAAGGATCGCACCAACAATCATGAGCAAGATGCCCTTGAAATTCCGGCTTTTTTAAGGCGACGCGTAAAGTAGGAATGACAAGGTAAAAAATCCGACAAAACATTTAAAGCGCCACCAGCAGCCCAGAGCCGTGCTACGTCATTTTTGTTTCAGAGGGAAACGATCATGGCCAACAAGACCAATACTCAGCAGGCCTATTGCCCTGAATTGGGACGCATTATCACGGTTGCCGAAGCCTGGGATTATACTTTTGGAGACAAACGTCTGCCCACGGGCGTCAAACAGCTCAGCTTTCAATGCTCAGTCGAGGGCTGTACAGCCAAACTGATCACCCATAATTTCAGTCTTTATTCAGGTGGTCTTCAAGAGGCACGCTTTCGTCTTTACCCCTATGAGCTGCATACCCATCCTCGAAAACGCCGAGGTCTTTCCAAAATAACCTCAAGCTAGAGTTAAAATAGAATTTTAATTTTATGGAGAAGAGCGTGTGGACAATTTGTTCTCATCACTCTTGTGCATCCCTTCCCAGGCATCATTGAGATCGATATTCAATTCATGCGCGATGAAAACGACGAGAGAAAGAATATCCGCCAGTTCGTCTCCTATTTCTTCTTTTATTTCCGCGTTAGTTTTGTTGTGGCGATAACGTTCTCCTTCCAACTGCATCACAAGCTTTGTCAAGCTTCCGACTTGACAAGGAAGATCTCGGAGAGCCGTTTTATAGTTCCAGGGCTTGGTGCATAGTCGAGAACTATACTTCTTCATCTGCTTTACAATCTGAAGACCCATTGTCTTGAAAGTATCCGAAAGAGCCAGGTCTTTTTGTTCAGTACGTGCAAAAGCAGCGCTATCGTGAAAAATCATAATCCCAACCACCTCATTAATTTTATATTTCCCCAAATAAAATCCTTGCATCTGCACTTAATGCCTTACAAACTTGTGTTTTTTTGATCGTTCTTTTCTGGGGAAACAGGTTTTTCCTGTTTTTCAGCTTTTTTCTTCTCGCCGGGTAACTTCTGTTGATCAGAAGAAGGTTGAGCGCCCAGCTTATCAACCACAATAGATGACGTTGGCAATGCCACTGTATCAGAGTTTTGAGTAAGAGCGGAAGAAGGACGAGCTATCTCTTTATGAGAGGCAGCATCATCCTGGCTGGAGGGAGAAACTTGAAGAGATTTTAAAATGTCTATATTTTGGTCCAGATCATTTGCAGCCAGATCCCGAGAGAAAATACGTTTGGCTTTTTCTCCTTCACCCGCCAATCCATAGGCAACGGCCAAGTTGTGGCGCATATTGGGGGTAGTGTCTGATCGATGTGCCAGTTTTGATAAGATATCAATAGCTTCTTTTGTTTTCCCTCCAAGAGCCAAAGATAACCCATAGTTTGACCGAACATTGAGATTATCAGGAGCCAAAGTCATCGCCTTTTGATACTTTTCCTGTGCAACATCATGTTGTCCGGATAAGTCATAACACACACCCAATCCATTAAAAACATTGGCATCCTGGGGTTTATTTTTTTGTAGGGCTGTGTAAGTTTTCAAACAAGTGGCTGGGTCATTTTGTGCCACTGTCACCTTGCCCAGTTCGCGCAAAACTTCTTCATTATCGGGTTCCTTAACAAGCATCTTGTCAAGCATAGTCCGGCTTTCATCGAACTTGCCATCCAAGAGAAGAGCATCCGCCAGAGCAAGTTGTGCTTTCTTATATTCAGGATCGATAGCAAGCGCCTGATTGTAAAGTCTGATAGCTGTCACATAATCGCCATTTCGTTTCATGTTTTCTGCCAAACGATACATGCCATCGCCCGAAGAGAGTTCATCTTCGACAGTCTGCTGGTCTGACATACAACCGTTCAATAAAAATAAGAAAGCAAAAATAGAGAAGAATTTTAATTTTTTCAAATGAGTCCCCTGCCTTTAAATAAATAGAAAGATATTTTATATTTCACTAGATCATTAAAAAATATGATTTTTTTTATGAATAATATTTATTGCAATCTAAGTCAATATAAAATACAATTTTAAATAAATTATAAGAAATTAAAGGGGCGGCTTTGGTAATTTCCTTTTTCTATTTCGGTTTTTTTGTGCTGAGCCTTATTGCTGCGCTGACCGATTTTTTGTTTTACAAGATTCCCAATATATTAATCATAATGATCTTGTGCGGCACAGGAATAAAGATTTTCCTTGAGCATTCCTCTGTAGATTTCTATCTTACCGGTTTAATTTTTATGACGACTCTTTTGTCAGGGTATTTATTGTATGCATTTAAAATAATGGGGGCAGGAGATGCAAAATTTCTTTCTGCAAGCGTCTTGTGGATCGCACCCCAAGAAGTAATCGACTATCTCATCCTTGTGGCTGTTTCAGGAGGAATTCTGGCAGCGTGTTATATTTTTTGGTCCAGCAAAATTGATTTATGGCGCAGCAAGCTTATTGAATGTTTTCAAAAATCCCCTTCTTTTAGTAAATGCGGGATTATCGGTAAATATCTTCACACGGATTTCGTGCCAGCCAATGCTGATAATATGTGGTCTAAAATATTGATCCCCTATGGGATTTCTATTTTTACAGGGAATCTAATCTTTATATATTTTTATTTTACCCAAAGAGGGTTCCAATGAAATTTAAAAAAATAATTATTGTTAGCTTAGCCTTATTGTTGGCTATTTTTGGCGTATTTTTGCTTAATGTCATCAACGACAAGAAAGGCGATAGTCAAAGCGTTCAAACAACGATGATCTTAATTTCTCCAACGACCCTTCAGCCTGGGGACGTTATCTCTCTAAGCAAATTGCTATGGAAAGATTGGCCTACTCAATCTATTAGCAAACAATATATTACGAAAGAACAAAAACAAAACGTTAAGGATATTGAGGGAGCTGTTGTCCGTTATCCTATTTTTGAAGGAGAGCCTATCAGCCTTAACAATGTTATTAAAACAGGGGGAAAAAGTATCCTTGCAGCTGTTATTCGTCCGGGTATGCGGGCTGTATCTGTTCCCTTTAATAAAATTGTTAATGCGCCAGCTCTTATTTTACCAGGAGATGTCATTGATGTGGTTATTCCCAAAAAAGAGCTTTCCGCAGGACACACAGATGATCTCGTAGGACAAACAATTATTCGGGGAGTTCGCGTTCTAGCAGTTGATAATATTATTCAAAAGATGAATGACGGAAAAGATTTATCTTCTCCCAGAACGATTACTCTTGAAGTAACATCTGACCAAGCAGAAGATTTGGCCGCATCAATCCCTGAAGGGAGGATTGTTATTAGTATGAGAAGTGTATTTGCCGGACAAGATGTTTACTCTGACGGATATCCAAAAAGCGATGAGCTTCCGGTGTCCAGGGGAGATAAACCCAGCCGTACCATTGCCCTTTTTCGAGGGTCAGAGCGTAGCGAGGTGACTGTTAAATGACGATATCCACACTATTTTCAAACACGGGGAACTCTATGAAAATAAAACTAAATGATCAATACTCTTCAAGAATAGGGCACTTTTTAGGCTTTATGGGTATTCTTTTTATAATGACTCAATCAGGCATCAGCGCCAACTCTGTGCTGAATTTGGAAGTTGGTAAGGGTCAGGCCTTACAACTGGAACAGAATGTCAGTGAACTTTTTGTCGCTAATCCTGAGATTGCTGACGTCCAGTTGAACACGCCCAGCATCGCTTATATCTTTGGTAAAAAACCAGGCTCAACGAGTGTTTTTGCCTCAGATGCCAGTGGTAAAACGGCTATCAAGATGGATGTCAGGGTCACACATGGACTTTCAGAACTCCAGCAAACGATCAAAGCAAGTTTTCCTCATGAAGACGTAAAATTCTTCTCTATTCCAGAAGGAATTCTGATGCAAGGTCATGTTGCATCCCCTGTTATTGGGAAAAACATTGAAGATATCGCGAAAAAATATCTGGGGCCCAAAGACCAACTGATGAATAGACTTTCCATATCCACACCAACTCAGGTTTTACTGAGGGTAAAAATCGCAGAAGTCAGTAGAACTGTATTGAATAAATTGCAAATTAACTGGACATCCTCTCTTCCTTCTCCCCATAATTTTGTATCAGGGCTTTTGACAGGTCGAAACCCTTTCAATCAAACGCTACCAAGTACAGCCTTTCCCAACTTTGGGGGAAATCTCACCAATCCAGGAATTTTTGCACGTGATCCCTCAGCTTCCAATCCTTCAAACAGTGTGGGAATTCAGTTTGCAGATGGCACGACAACAGTTGCAGCTCTGATTGACGCATTGGATCAAGAGGGGCTTGCCAGTATTCTGGCTGAGCCAAATCTGGTTGCAATCTCGGGAGAGACAGCCAGCTTCCTGGCAGGTGGAGAGTTTCCCTTTCCTGTTCCTCAGGATCAAAATATTACAATTGAGTTTAAACAATTCGGTATCAGTCTGTCTTTCACGCCAACCGTTCTTTCCAATAATTTAATTAACTTGCGTGTTAGGCCAGAAGTTAGCCAGTTGGATCGAGGTAATGGACTAACGTTCCTTGTTAATGCCACAGCGGGTTCAACAGTGACTGTTCCGGCGATTAAGACGCGTCGTGCAGAAACTTCGGTTGAATTAGGAAGTGGACAAAGTCTCGCCATTGCTGGTCTTATCCAAAGCGATATGGCTAATACACTTGGCGGACTTCCTGGATTTGCGGACATCCCTATCCTGGGAGCGCTCTTCCGCTCTACGCAATTCCAGAAAAATCAAAGCGAGCTTGTGATTATTGTGACTCCTTACGTGATCAAACCAGCCAATAATCCTGCCGCTCTAAAACTACCCACCGATTCGTTAAGGTTTGCCTCAAATCTGGAAATGCTCTTTATGCAACGGCTCAACCGTACAAAGAACGGCAATCCATTTAATTTACGATTCATGGATGCCAAGCCCATTAATTTCGTTGGCGCCGCAGGATTTAATGTTGAATAAGGAAGAAAAAATGAAAGCTTCTCAAATTATACTGACTTTTGGACTCACAACAATGCTGAGCGCTTGCTATATAGAACGCGATGTTGATACGACACCGCCTCATCATACAAGTGTTAAGCGGTCGACTCTCTCTTTGCATATTCCTTTTGGGACTCATCATACGGGTTTATCTCATCAGGAAGCCGCTCAATTGAAGTCCTATATCAATCGCGCTTCACGTCCAGGACCTGTTTATGCACGTCTTGTGGTTCGCAAGCTTCATACACGCTTTGATGATGATATGACAGACACCCGCATACAAACTGTTGTCAGATTTTTAAAACAGGCAGGTGTTGCGTCCCATCGGATTGAGGTCATAGAGGAAGGCAGCATTAAGCCTGATAAAACAGAAACGGAAAGTGGTATGTGGGTCGGAATAGACCAATATGTAACGCTGTTCCCCGAATGCCCTGGCTTTGATGGACAGGTTATGGATGGGAAAGTTCCTCCAGAAGGGGAGAATCATTTTGGCTGCTCTAATGAATATAATTTTGCCAGAATGCTTGCCGAGCCAAGGGACATCTATAAAGGGCATAAACTTTCGCCATCTGATCCTGTTGTTAACTCAAACGCAATAGAACGTTTACGAACAGATAAGGCTAAAGCGTTAAAGATAGAGAAAGTAGATACAACCAGTGGGGCCAGCGGAGCGTCACAATAAAAGAAAAAGAGAAACATGACTGTACAGGAACTTCATACTACGGGTTTATTGTTTGCCTGCGTTTGTGATCAAGAAACAGAAGAAGTTATGCGTCTTGTTCCCGTCCAGAACTATGACTTGAAATATGAGGGTATAGTAGGGGGAATCAAGGAAGCCATTAAATATCTGAAGTCTAATCGATCTCCCAGGATCCTTATTATTGATCTCTCACAATCTGATCTCCCTATTAATGACATTGCCAGCCTTTCTGAAGTTTGCGAACCAGGTGTTGAGGTGATTGCCATTGGTACACGCAATGATGTGGGTATTTTCCGTGAACTTGTAAAGCTGGGGATTCGTGATTATCTTGTGAAACCGCTTACGACCACTCATATTATAAGAAGCATCGAGAATATTGTCTTGCGTAATAAGGTGACACAAACCACCAGCAGTTTTTCCAAATTTGGAAAGATTGTAAGCTTTATAGGAACACACGGGGGAGCAGGCGTGACCACCCTTGCCGTAAACTGTGCCTGGCTTATGTCTGAAAAACATTCTCGCCGTATTAGCCTTATTGACCCTGATCTTCAACTGGGAACTATTAGTCAGTTTCTGGATCTTGAAATTTCCGCAAGTCTCCAGGAAATTCTCGAAGCTCCTGAACGAATTGACGATTCCCTGATTGATCGTTTTATGACGCAATATTCTCCTCATTTAATGGTAATGTGCGGACAAACCTCGCTTGAAGAAAGTCAAACTATTAACCCTGAAGTGTTTGATCCCATCATCCAATCAATGTTAGGAAACTTTCATTATACGATTTTTGACTTGCCGCGCAGTTTTTCTAACGGCATTAACCTGCATATTTTAGGAAATTCGAATATTATTGTTCTCGTGACTGATCTTTCTATTGTTGGCCTAAAAGACAGCCATCGATATCTTGAAATATTCAAGCGTCACAGAACGACCGATCAGCAAGTATTTATTATTGTGAATAAACAGGGCGAATACCATGCCGGTGAGATTGAAATGGAGGACTTTGAAAAGGCACTAAATCATAAGATTGATTTAGTTATTCCCTTTAATTCCCATCAACCACTTCAGGCGCTCACAAAAGGGATTCCCTTTGTTTCGCAGGAAACATCATCTGCCTTAACAGATAGTTTGATTCAGCTGACAGATAAAATTATGGGACGAGAAACAACGCCAAAAACATCTATCAAGAAGTTGTTTAACCTATTTTCATTTAAAAAATAAAGGATTAAGTGAATTTAAATGTTTTTGGATCATATTACTAAGAGAGAAAAAGAAATAAGATTTCATGGGTTAAAATAATGAAAAATTTTGGCCAAAAACTTATCGAGCCTACGTTAGAACCTGAAAGTAAAAAAGTAACGCCCATGAGCTCTGATTCCAGCAAGCAAATTTACAAGACACGCACTTTAGCCGAATCACCAGCCCTCACCGAATTTAAGGATCGCGTCTTTGACCTTTTGTTAAAGAATATTGACCTTACGGCAGCCATGCGTATGCCTGCTGCTGAGTTACGTCACGAAGTTGAGCGTTATATTTTTGAATTTACAGAAGAAACAAAGGCTCAACTTAATCATAAGGAGCTTCACCATATTACGGATGAAATTCTTCATGATATGATGGGGCTGGGTCCTTTGGAATCCCTTCTTGCTGATCCTGCTATTAACGATATTATGGTTAATGCTCACGATTCGGTTTACATCGAACGCCAGGGGAAACTTATGTTGACAGATGTTAAATTTCGTAATGAAGCCCATGCTCTCCAGGTTGCCCAGCGTATTGCGAATCAAATTGGTCGACGAATTGATGAATCAAGCCCTATGGTTGATGCACGCCTCAAGGACGGCAGTCGCGTGAATATCATCATTCCCCCTCTTGCTCTTGAGGGAACTTCTATATCCATCCGAAAATTCTCACGTCATACGATTCATTTAAAAGATATGATTGGATTCGGCAGTCTTTCTGAAAGTATGTATCGTTTTTTAAAAATTGCCTCAATGTGCCGTTTGAATATTATTGTGTCGGGTGGAACAGGTGCTGGGAAAACAACTCTTTTGAATGCCTTGTCTGAACTTATTGATAGTCGTGAGCGCATTGTTACAATTGAAGACTCGGCGGAACTGAAAATGATGCAGCCCCATGTGGTCAGGCTGGAAAGCCGCCCTGCCAACCTTGAAGGGCAAGGAATGGTTAGCATTCAGGATCTCGTCAAGAATGCCCTTCGTATGCGTCCTGATCGTATTATTGTAGGTGAATGTCGAGGTGCTGAAACATTTGATATGTTGCAAGCCATGAACACAGGGCACGATGGATCCATGTCAACGCTTCATGCCAATAGTGCTCGTGAGGCGATCAATCGACTTGAAAACATGGTATTGATGACAGGTCACGACCTTCCTAACCTCGTCATTAAAAGTTATATCAAGGATGCTGTTGATCTTATTGTCCATATAGCACGCCTGCGCGATGGATCTCGCCGTGTTGTACAGATCACTGAAATTATAGGGATGGAAAATAATGAAATAAAGACCCAGGATGTCTTTAAGTATGATTATACAACGGCCGATGATGGGAAGATTACCGGAACGTTCAAATGTCTTGTCCAAAAACCACATATTGAAGAAAAAATCGACCATTTTGGATTAAAAGATGAAATGGTGCTTGCATTAAAAAATGAGTAAGTGATGGAAAATACACAAATATTTCTTATTTTATTTATATCTCTGTTTATTCTATTTATTTTCTTTGTAAGTTTTACTATTTCTTATTTAGATGAAAAGAAAAAACTGTCTCACAGAATCGATACAGTTATGAATCATAACAATCATTTTCTTGTAGAAACGGAAAATTTCTCTGTCTTTAAAAAAACCCAGGAATCTCTTCTTGAGAAGAAAATCTCTCAATATCTCAGGCACAGACCTCAAACAGAAAATGCTGTTCGCCTGAAACTGTACCGTGCGGGAATGTCAGGGCATCTGGGTCGGTTATTTATAGGAATGGCTCTAACAAGCACTGTGCTGGTTATGATTATTTCAAATGTTGGGACATTTAATCATGGTTATGATATTCCACTGGGTATTATTTTGGCAATTTCACTTACTTATCTCGCCCTGAATTTTTTAGAGAATCGTTTTAGAAAAAAAGTAACAGAACAATTACCGCTTGCAATTGATATCATTTTGCGTGGAATAAAATCAGGAAGTTCCGTAGAAAAAACGTTTGCAATCGTTGTAAAAGAAATAGGGATGCCTTTAAAAGATGAATTTTCACGGATTATCCAAAAAATAGAATTTGGCGTCTCATTTGACAATGCCCTCCATGAAGCGGCTGATCGAGTTGGTCTGTCCGATTTCTATTTTTTTAGCACGGCACTCATCATTCAAAGAAAAGGCGGAGGAAGCCTTTCTGAAATTCTTGAAAATATTATTATCAGCTTGAACCGATCCAACGAGATTCGCGCTAAAATCCAGGTGTTTTCGGCTGAAGCAAAAGTTACGGCCTATATTTTAGGATCATTACCGATCGTCATATGGGGCGTCATGATGCACTTTAATCCTACTTATCTTGATTTCTTTCGCTTTGAGGAAATGGGGCATAAAATGCTTATGATCGCGGGGGGGCTTATTGCTTGTGCAGGTATTATGATCAAGCAGTTAATGAAAATTAAGGTATAAAAATGGTTTTCTCTTTATTAACTCTTGAAATCATTGGAATAATATTTCTGATAGGCGGGGGTTTAATCTTGTATCTTTATATAGACAGCGTGCAAGAAAAAAATATCTTTTGGGAACGCATTAATAAACTCAAGAAACAAAGTTCGTTTACAGCAGGAGCACCCTCATCCGTACGACCAACATCCTTCATTGACAAGTTTTATTTGTCACGAATGAAAGACTTACTGCGTCAAACTTCTGCTGATACTGCAAAACGGTATAGGTTGCGTTTCGAGCAGGCAGGATGGGATCCCCAAGAGGCTCCTCTGATCGTTTCCATTGTAAATCTGGGGCTGATTATTTTAGGTTTTTTTCTTTATTTGTTTCTTGCTTTCGACGTCAAAAATATAGCAGATCTTTCCTTACCTCTTAAAGTCGTTATTTTTTGTATTATTATCTTTGCGTCAATGCGCAGTTTTGAGTATTTCATAGATTTTGTGATTTCTCAAAGATATGATCGGGTGCGAGACGGACTAGCCTACGCGATTGACCTTATGAGTATTTGCACTCGTTCCGGCTTCGGTCTTGAGAAAAGTTTTGAGAAAATCGCCGAGGAAATGAGTCAATATATAGCT
>BBVC01000091.1 GCA_001192655.1 Caedimonas varicaedens | reverse complement strand
TATGTTGTTAGCTATATTTCTCCGAGCGCTTTTTTTGAAGGATATAATCCTAAAAAAGATATTCAATCACCTATAGACTCTGATGATATTCTTTCGCTTGAAGCGCGGGGAAAAATTAATTTGCTCTTTGTTGAAGATCGCGCTTCAGATGAGTTTTTAATAAGAAAAGTTCTTGAAACAATTCCTTATAAGATTGAGATCTATTGTTTGCATAGTGCAGAAGCTGCTCTTGATTATCTAAAGGGACGCATGAGGCCTGTACCCTTTATTAAACCTGATATTGTTCTCATAGATATCAACCTTGCCAAATTAGATGATATTTCAATTTTAAGATCCATAAAACAGGATCGTGACCTTCAATACCTTCCCGTTTTGTTGTTAACCAATA
The DNA here is from genome assembly GCA_001192655.1 of Caedimonas varicaedens. Taxonomy (GTDB): domain Bacteria; phylum Pseudomonadota; class Alphaproteobacteria; order Caedimonadales; family Caedimonadaceae; genus Caedimonas; species Caedimonas varicaedens. The sequence continues at coordinate 10,726 of BBVC01000091.1, read as the reverse complement.
GCTTAAGTAAAAAAAACATGATAAATGCCTACAGGAATTTTGCAGGGGGATATATCACTAAATCTTTAGATTACACTGTGCTTAAGAGAAATTTACAGATAGCCTTTACATACTGGGTTGACGCCGTAGTTCTGCCAGAGGCCTGAAATGATTGATCACAGAGAGTTGACTCCTGTCAAACTGCTCTATACTGTTAAAAACAGGAAAGAATTTATTCTGGCAGGCTTTATGTTTTTTTCTATACTACAACGTTTTTATAGATGGATTGCTATCGATCAAGTGGTTTTATGGTTTATCTTGATTGCTTTTGCTTTATTGTGGCTCAGACTTGAAAAATGGGGTCGTAGAATGTTAACAGCAGCGGTTATCTTTCTGGTAGTCATCGTTGTCATTCCTCTTGGAAGCTTCGGCGTTGCTTATCTTGAGAACTATTTCCCTTCTCTGGTTGAAATTCCTAAAGATACCAAAGGGATTATTTTGCTTGGAGGAAGCTTTGATTTGGATACTTCTGCAGCGCGGGGGGGTTACATGTTACAATCAACGAGGAGGGCGCATTATTCAATTTATGGAGTTGGCGCAGAAATATCCTCACTTGCCTTTAGTCTTTACGGGTGGGGGCGTGCGTTTTCACCCATCAGCACCTTCTGAAGGTGAACTTGCCAGACGACTTTTTGAAAATTTACGACTGGATTTATCTCGCATTCGTTTTGAAGATCAGTCAAACAGTACTTTTGAAAACGCAAAATTTACTTTTGACATGATTCAACCCAAAGCAGGAGAGCGCTGGGTCCTTGTGACTTCTGCTCTACATATGCCCAGGGCTGTCACACTATTTCGATCAATGGGTTGGAATGTTGTTCCCTATCCGGTTGATTACATCACGACGGGAAAACAAAACTATGGACCAAACTTTAGCCTTTATGAGGGTTTTAAATTTTGGCGGTGCAGTACACATGAGTGGTTAGGTTTAATCCATACCTATTTTACGGGAACGAATCAAAGTTTGTTGCCTGATAAATAAAAAAAGGAAGAAAACATCTTTTCTTCCTTTTTGGCATTCACGTCTAAGCAATGGACTGTGTTAAAGGCGTTCTACTTAATCTTTGTTTCTTTGAACACAACGTGTTTCCTGACAACAGGATCGTATTTTAGAAGTTCCAGTTTTTCTGTTTTCGTCCGTGGATTTTTCTTTGTTACATAAAAAAAGCCTGTGTTTGCCGAGCTGAGAAGCTTAATCTTGATTGTTGTTGCCTTGGCCATGACTTTTCCACCCCTACAATTTAAAACTATGGTTACCTAGCCTTTTTTGGCAAGAAAAGTCAAGTGAATTTTAAAAAATAAAAGTCCTCATCTTCCCTGAAATATGATAATTAATTTGTCTATACTCTTGGTTTTTCAAACTGTGGAGACGTTGATTTTTTGGGGACTTAAGTCTTGCCTTGTGTGCATGGTATGGGATTTATAATTTGAAAGAGATAGATAAAGGGAGAATAAATTATGCTTAATATCATTTTTCAGCAAAAAACTTCTCAGGTTGGGGGAGCGCTTGCTTTGGCCTGTTTTGAGACTCAGAACTTATCAGAAGAAGCGCAAGTTTTTGATCAGGCACAGCAAGGGCTTTTAAAAAACGCACTGAAAACCAACCGCTTTAAGGGAAAGAAGAATGAAATTTTAATTCTTACTGCACCTTCTCACACGACGTATTCGAGAATTATTTTGTTTGGGCTGGGCAAAGCTGACGCGTTGTCCATTGAAACACTTCAGGATGCGGGGGGAACTTTGATTGCTGCCCTGCGACCTACGCCGGATACGAATTTGGAGATTCATCTTGGCGCCTTGACAGCAAATCGTTATAAAGCTTCAGATATTGCGGCTCACATGGCGTTTGGCGCACAAATGCGATATTGGCGTTTTGATAAATACCGTACAAAAGAAGAAGCAGATAAAAAACCGGCGTTGCAATCAGTCGCGGTGATTTTGCCAGAAGCAGAAATGGCGCGTAAAACTCATGAACCATTGGAGCAGGTTGCGCATGGCGTATGCCTCACCCGTGAACTGATTACCGAACCACCCAATGTTATTTATCCCGCTTCCTATGCCGATCGTCTTCAGGAACTGAAAAAACTGGGTGTTGTTGTCGAAGTACTCAATCAAAGCGATCTTGAGAAGCTGGGTATGGGCGCTCTTCTTGGAGTTGCCCAGGGCAGTACAAGAGAGGCCAGAGTTGTCGTTCTTCAATGGATGGGAGGAAAGAAAGACCAGAAACCTCTGGCTTTTGTTGGAAAGGGAGTTACTTTTGATACAGGTGGAATTTGCCTGAAGCCTTCTGCCGGTATGAACGATATGAAATATGATATGGGTGGATCGGCTGTTGTCGCTGGTCTTATCAGGGCCTTGGCAGGACGCAAGGCAAAAGTTAATGCGGTGGGTGTATTGGGGCTTGTTGAAAATATGCCATCTGGTTCAGCCCAGCGTCCCAGCGATGTCGTGAAGTCCATGTCGGGTCAGACTATTGAGGTTCTGGATACGGATGCAGAAGGACGTCTTGTGCTGGCGGATGTCCTTTGGTACGCGCAAGACCGTTTTAAGCCTGAATTGATGATTGATTTGGCAACACTAACGGGAGCTATTGGGATTGCTTTGGGCGAGCATTATGCGGGTCTTTTTTCCAATGATGACGGGTTATGCGACCATTTGCGGAAAGCAGGGGAATGTGTTGGGGAAAGACTCTGGCGCTTACCTTTGGGAGAGAAGTATGACAACGAGATTAACTCTGACATCGCGGATGTTAAAAATCTTGGTCCCCGTGGTAAGGGAGGGAGCATTACAGCAGCCCAGTTTTTGTCACGTTTTGTCAACAATGTTCCTTGGGCTCATCTGGATATCGCAAGTGTAACGTGGTCAGATAAGGGGCTGGCTATTGCGGAGAAGGGAGCCACAGGGTATGGTGTGCGTCTTTTGAATCAGTTTATTTTAGATTGTCATGAATCCTGAAAATGGTTGAGATCAGTTTTTATCATTTGCAAAAAACACCGCTTGAGAAAAGTTTACCGCGGCTTTTGGAAAAGATTTATGCCGCGGGCAAACGTATTGTCGTCCTGATAGAGACAGAAGAGCGCTTGAGAGATTTGGATGCCCAGTTATGGACATATTCAACTCAATCGTTTTTACCTCATGGAAGTGCTCGTGATGGTTCTCCGGAAAATCATCCAATTTGGTTGACAAGAACGCTGGAAAATCCTAATGACGCATCAGTGCTGGTTGTTATTGAAGGTGAAGAAATTACTGATTTTAACTCTTTTGAAAAATGCCTTGATCTTTTCAATGGTTATGATGAAGAGTCTGTACGCCATGCGCGTAAGCGGTGGCAACACTATCGGCAAAAAGGGTACACGCTGACCTACTGGTTTCAGGATGAAAAGTCTGGTTGGTGCAAAAAAGAAGTGGGACAACAAGCAATCTCGAACTGAATTTTTTATGATCAATGAAAAGTGAAATGAATGGAGAAAATTATGGCTGGAACACGCACACTATCAATTATTAAACCTGATGCGACGCGACGTAATTTAACAGGAGAGATTAATGCGCGCCTTGAGAAAGCAGGATTTCGCATTATTGCGCAAAAGCGTTTGCGTATGGATCGCGCTATGGCTGAAAAGTTTTATGACGTTCATAAAGAGCGTTCCTTTTTTAATGATCTCTGTGCTTTTATGAGCAGTGATCCTATCGTTGTGCAAGTTTTGGAGTGTCCGGGCGCTGTGCTGCGCTATCGTGACATTATGGGAGCCACTAACCCCGCCAATGCACAGGAAGGGACAATCCGTAAAGACTTTGCAGAATCTATCGAAGCAAATTCTGTGCATGGTTCGGATTCCGATGAAAATGCTGCCCGTGAAATTTCATTCTTCTTTAGTGAAATGGAAATAGTAGGGTAATATTATTGCATCGACGTTGGAAAGTTCAGAAAGAGGATCGATGCAGTTTTATAACAGAATTCTTTTCCTGCTCATTTGGGCAAGCTTTTTGATCTCGCCCGGTTATGCCGATGATCGTTTTACAGTACAGAATATTCATGTAGACGTGACGGATTCTTCTGCCACAGAAGCAAGGTTGAAAGCGATTGCGCAAGGACAGCGTGAAGCCTTTAAAATCTTGATGGAACGCATTCTGACACCTGAAGATGTGGCTTCCTTACCTGACGTAACAGATGCACAGCTGGATACATTTCTTCAAGACTTTGAAGTACAAAACGAGAAAAACTCAGCCGTGCGCTATATAGGGGCTCTTACCCTGCGTTTTAATCCTTCCAGAGTTCAGGATTTCCTCGCACACAGAAATAAAAGTCTGCGGCCTGCTGAAAAGAATGCAACCATTGTTGTTATTCCTGTTTACGAGGAAGGGCATGGAAGTCAATTGTGGGAAGAGAAAAACCCGTGGCGAGAGGCATGGAATGAGTATGCCGGGCTTGATCCCCGGTATGTTCTTCCCATGGGAGACCTAGATGACAGATCAGAGCTTTCTCTTCAGCATGTTTTAAAGGGAGAAAAGAAAAATATCGCGCGTCTTATGCAACGTTACCATGCGGGGCAGATTCTGGTTGCTGTTTTGAAACACGATTTCCCATTTATTTTGAGTGTTTATATTTATAACCAGGAGGGACTCAGTTATATGGAAGAGTCTATTCCTCTGTTGGGCGAAGAAACCCTTACGCTTGCCATGACGCATAAAGCGATCGAGAAGACCTTGGAAATAGGAAAAAAACTTGACGCAGAAGATAACAATCCCCTGATAGCCGCCCACACGATTGACTATCGTATTCTTTTTGATAATCATAAGGAATGGCTTGACATTCAGAATAAATTATCAAGGCTTCGGGCTATTCGCAGAGTTGATATTGCTTCTCTGAAGCGTCGTCAAGCTTTGGGAGCATTGGAATATGTGGGGCAACAGGAAGCAATGGAAAACACCTTGAAGGCAGAAGGATTTGATATCTCTCCTGATCCACAAATGCCCCAACGCAGGTTGATTAAAGGGTATAAAATGCTAAAAAATGAAAAAAATTCTTCTGCCCCTGATACTGTTTTATCTCCTCGGGAAGAGGACATGGAATGACCTGGCCTAATTTTATTACTCTTGGAAGAATTTTTTCTGTTCCTCTCATCGTGTGGCTTATTCTTACAGGAGATTATCGGCAAGCTTTTTGGATTACTCTCATCGCCGGTTTATCAGATGTTTTAGATGGGTTGTTGGCGCGAACTCTCAAAGTATATTCATTGTTGGGGGCTTATCTGGATCCTTTTGCAGATAAATTACTCCTGATAGGAGCGTTTATTGCCTTATCTGTTAAATCTCTTATTCCTTTATGGCTGGTTATTCTTGTGGTTTTTCGTGATATTCTGATTTTGGGCGGCGTTATCTTGTTGTGGGGTATGAAAAAAAAATTTCAAATCAAACCGCTTATGATCAGTAAAGTAAATACTTTTTTTCAAATTATCGTTGTTGTTGCTGTTCTAGTTCAGGAAGCCTACTCTCTTTTAACTCTTGAAATACTTGCAGCCTTGTTTTCTCTGACAGCTCTGACGACATTTTTGTCGGCGGGAGGGTATATTAAAGTTTTGGGACGCACCCTAGGGAAGGAAGTAAAATAAACATGGAAATGCACTCTTACGCGTTGAATCGAAAATTCTGGATTTGGAGCATTATTATTATTTTGGGGGTGTTGGGGATTTATACAGTGAAGGGAATTCTTTTGCCTTTTGTTGTCGGTCTCATTATTGCTTATCTTCTTAATCCTGTCGTTGCACGACTAGAAGAAGTTCATATTCCGCGCACATTGGGCTCAGCCATTCTTATTCTGCTTTCTTTTTTAACAATCATTGAATTTTTTCTTTTTGCTATTCCTTTTCTTCAAAATGAGTTGATTGCCCTGACGAAACGACTTCCTTCTTATGGAGAAAGAATTTATGGCACCTTACAACCTTTTTTGAGCCAATTCAGTGACTTTGTCAGTATTCAGGATGTAGAACAGCTCAAGGAAAAAGCAAGCGCCTATATGGGGGATATGTTTAAATGGAGCCTTTCTGCCGCGGTTGGTATTCTGGGTAATACACTGGCTTTGGCCAACTTGATTTCCCTGGTTATTTTGACGCCTGTCGTTGCCTTTTATTTATTGCGAGATTGGTCCCGATTTACTGTAGGGATGGAAAAACTTCTGCCCAGGGATCAGGCACGCACGATTATGACTCAAATTAATCAGATCAATAAAACATTGGGAAGCTATTTGCGGGGACAGTGCCTTGTTTGTTTATGTTTGTCTATTATTTACTCAACAGGTTTGATGATGGCGGGATTGGATTATGCAATAACCATTGGTATTGCCACGGGTATTCTTGCTTTTATTCCTTATGTTGGTTTTTTGATTGGCGCTGTCAGCGCGATTGGCCTGGCGATGGCGCAATTTCACGATTGGGCTTCTATTGGGTGGGTGGCCTTCGTATTTTTAATAGGTTTATCGGCAGAAGCTTATTTTCTGACGCCCAAACTTATTGGTGATCGCATAGGGTTGCACCCGGTTTGGATTATTTTTTCCTTGCTTGCAGGCGGTCTTTTGTTTGGCTTTTTGGGGATGTTTCTGGCAATGCCTGTGGCGGCAACACTTGGCGTTGTTGTGCGGTTTTTTATGAATAAATACTTTCAAAGTGATTTTTATCACGGGCATGGCTAGAATATTTTATGACTTCTTCTCACACCCAGCTTGCTTTTAACCTCGAACGAGAAAGTTTATATGCACAGGAAGACTTTTTCCGAGGAGTTTCCAATGATCGCGCCTTTCAGGCGATCATTGAAAAAAAGGCATGGGGAAAAGCTTGTGGACAGCTCCTCGTCGGCCCTTCAGGTTCAGGCAAAACTCATCTTGCCAGGATTTGGCAGGAACTGAACCATGGGATTTTTCTGAATCTCACCCATTGTCTGGAAGAGGGGAAAGAGCATCTTGAAAGTGCTCAAAAGAGGGTTGCTTTCATCCTGGATGATTTCCCTGGAAACGTCTTGGAACAAGATGTCTTCCATCTTTATAATCTGGTTTGCGAGCATCAAGGAGCCTTATTGATTCTGTCACAAACATTGCCGCAGGAATGGCCTCTTGTATTGCTTGATCTGAAATCGCGTTTATATTCACTGCCTCTTCAAACTCTTGAAACTCCTGATGACGAGGTTCTTCGGGCAGTATTAAGAAAGCGCTTTGCTGATTTTCAGATAGCTGTGCCTGAAAATGTGATTTCCTATGTCTTGCCACGTATGGAAAGATCGTTTAAGTCTGTTCAAGACTTTGCAAGAAGACTTAACATGGAAACACTGGCGCAAAAAAAGAATGCAACTCTGACAATGGCGCGTGCGTGCCTTGAACAGGATTGTTAAATCTTCCTTTTAGTGCATAACTTTTGTGATAAAATCCTTGACGCAAGCTGTATCCTTGTTATAAGTCAAACAACATGTTTTTTAAGAGTGGAGTTTTGCCATGGCGCGCAGGTGTATGATTACTGGAAAGCAGGTAATGTCGGGTAATAACGTGAGTCACGCGAATAACAAGACGCGTCGTCGTTTCTTGCCGAATATGCAGGTTGTTTCCTTTATCAGCGATCGTTTGGGAAAGGTTCGCTTGCGTGTGTCTGCGCGTGCCGTGCGGACAATTGAGATAAACGGCGGACTTGATTCTTTTTTGATGTCAGTCAATGATTCAAAACTCAGTCATAAAGCGCTTCTTCTGAAGCGCCGCATTGAAAAGTCGTCCGTAAGTCGCGCCTGATTTTTTGGATTATATGTTTTATATTATAGGAAAGGGGTAGAGAATATCCCCCTTTTGATCATGGTTTCTTTTGATTTTAGTTCTCTGATTGATTTGATGAATATCTATCCCCCTGAAGTGATAGGGGTTATTTCTTTTTTCTTTTGTACCGTTAGTATTCTGACTTTATTCCGTCTTTTTGGCGAGAGTGGCCTTGTTCTTTATATCATCGTTGCCTTTCTTTCTGCCAATCTTCAGGTCTTGAAAGCAGGGCAATATAGTTTTTATGATCAGCCGATTGTCTTGGGGACACTGGTTTTTTCATCAACTTTTCTGGTGATGGATATGATCACAGAATATTATGGTGTACACGCTGCCCGGCGGGCCGTTTGGTTGAGTTTTGGGGCGTGTGTCCTGATGACAGGCTTCATGATGCTTGCCCTTGGGGTGCGTCCCTTAACCTTGACACCTGACAGTCCCTATCTTTGCTTTAACAGGGCACACGATGCGATTTCTGTTCTGTTTTTACCAGCTCCTGCCATTTTTGCGGCAAGCTTGATTTCCTATGTTATCAGTCAATACACGGACATAAGGATTTATCAGTTTATAAAAGTCTTAACAAAAGCACGCGCCCTGTGGTTACGTACAGCTCTTTCCAATATCCTTGCATCGCTGATGGATAATGTTATTTTCAGCACATTGGCGTGGGTTGTGTTCGCTTCTCATCCTATAGATGGAAAGACTTTATTCTATAGTTATATTTTGGGGACGTATGGCTTTCGTCTTCTTCTTTCTATCCTTAATATTCCTGTGATGTACTTGTCACGTTTACTGGTTCAGGAAAAGAGAAAATTTGATGTCCCTTTATCCAAAGTTTAGTTTTAATATTACCCATCGTTCTGCCGTGTCAGGGGCTCGTGCGGGCTTGTTGAAAACGCCTCATGGGACAATTGAAACCCCTGCATTTATTTTTTGTGCAACCAAGGGGGCTATTAAAGGCGCTTTTCCACGGGAAATGAAAGCAGCCGGAACACAGATCATTCTTTCCAATACTTACCATATGATGCTTCAACCCGGAAGTGAACTGGTTGAAAAAATGGGAGGATTGCACAAGTTTATAGGGTGGGATGGGCCTATGCTGACGGATTCTGGGGGATACCAGATTTTCAGTCTTGGACATGGTTCTGTTGCCAGTGAAATTAAGGGAAAACGAGTGACTCATCGTCCCAAGACAATGTTGAAAATTACAGAAGAGGGAGCCCGTTTCAAGTCCTATATCAATGGCCAGATTTTTTTGCTGACACCTGAGCGGTCTCTTGAAATTCAGCGTCAATTAGGAGCAGACTTGATTGTTGTTCTTGATGAATGTACGCCTTTTCATGTGGATAAATCTTATACAGAGTGTTCCATGCACCTTTCTCATCGTTGGGCTTTGCGTAGTCTGGCCGAGTTTCAGCGTGGTAATGATGGGCGACAAGCATTATATGGCATTATCCAAGGAGGGATTTATGAGGATTTGCGCCGGCAAGGAGCAGAATTCGTTAATCATCATCCCTTTTTTGGTCATGCTGTTGGAGGGTCGCTAGGTGCTTCAAAAGAACAAATGCACGATATTGTTGGATTGACTTTAAAAATGCTTGACCCTGAACGACCTGTTCATCTGCTGGGAATTGGGGGAATCAGTGATATTTTTAATGGGGTAGAGCAGGGAATTGATACGTTTGATTGCGTTCACCCTACCCGCTTGGCAAGACATGGTGGTGCTCTGGTGACAGCTGATCATTGGATGCGATATGAAGGGAAGGGCGGAGAGCATATTAACTTGAGAAATAAGATTTATCGCGAGGATTCCAGACCTATTGATGAATCATGTGGCTGTCATAGCTGCCAAAATTTTTCTCGCGCTTATCTGCATCATCTTTTAAAAGCTCAGGAGATGCTGGCTTTGCAGGCACTCACCATCCATAATGTCTATTTTATGAATGAACTATTGAAAAACATTCGTGAAGCAATACGCACAGATACTTTAGACATTCAAAAGAAAAAATGGGCAGGAGTATAAACCTTTATTCATAATCTCCACCCATGCGATTCTCTGAAAGAAAAAGCAAATCAAACTTCAGAAAAAGTCTGCTCTATCTTGGAATGTCAGAGCTTTTTCCCCACCATATTTCCGACATATGCACCGCCTGCAGCGCCCACAGCAGCACCCAGATAGCGTCCTGCACCACCACCAAAAGCCGAACCAATAACAGCGCCTCCCGCAGCACCTACCAGTGTGCTTGAGGTCTCTTTTTCAGTTGTCGTGCAAGAAACGAGTAAAAGCATTGTCATTGAAATAATAACAGCATTTTTATACATCTTACTCTCCTTTTTAAGAAGTAATATAAGCACCTCAATTTTCAGAATAAAACATTCACTTTAAAAATAGGTTAAAATCAAGGCTTCAATATATTTATCTTCTCTCATCTTTTATTCTACTCTCTCTTGTCTTATTTACAAGAGCATCGATAAAAGAGAGATTTTCTTTGAGAATTTTTTCGAGATTATTCTTCTCTTGATTATGTGTAATTTTGAAGAATAACGTTTTGGGATATTGCATCTGCAACTGTTCAATCAGGGGTGTAAATCTTTTTTCAAATGTCCACAGGTATTTGACAAAATCCCAACGCACCGCTTCTCTGCAACCTTCAGCACGATCGTGAATGTCAGGATTTTTATGGAAGAGTCTTTGCACGGCACGAAAGAGACAGGTTATTTTGGGATAACAAAAAAAGATGGCGACATCTGCGCGACAATATCGCATATCAAGAGAGCGCATGGCGTTACCATCAATGATCCAACGCTCCTGATCCACAAAGTCTTTTTGAAGGGAGAGAAATTCTACCTTATCCCGTTCTACCCAATTCTTGATAAAAAACCAACGATCAAGATGATATAGCT
>BBVC01000090.1 GCA_001192655.1 Caedimonas varicaedens | reverse complement strand
TATGTTGTTAGCTATATTTGGGGATAGGAGGGAGTGTTGATTTCAAGCGCTGGCCCTTAGGGCATTTTGCAGAATTAGGTGCAGAAATTTCGGCCTGTCGTCAGGGAACTCTCTTTATTTGCGGCTCAATAGCGGAAGAGGAAGAAGCGCTGAATCTGCAGAAAATGATTTTCCAGAGGGGAGGGGCAGCAGAAGTTGTCACGCGTCTTTCGATTCAGGAAGCTTTTGCTTTCATGAAAGAAGGTGATCTTTATATTGGTAATGATACAAGCCTTTTAAATATTGCAGGATCTTTTGGAACATCAGCCATCGGGTTATTTGGCACGACACCCCCGCTGACTTATGTACCAGCAATTCATCCTGTTTTATCCCCCAATCCTGTCTTAAAGGGCAAGGAAGCAATGACAGCTATTTCTCCTCAGAGTGTCTTGAGTTATTTGAGGCAAAATCAATTGGTTGGGTTTATCTAACGCTTTTTTTACTGTTACACATGTGTACAAAGAGGAGCGCCTTTTCCTGTTCTGTTAATGACAGGGTTTTGTTTTGCAGGGTATAGTTCTAAAGGGATCTATGGATGTTTCCTTTATGACACGCCAAATATCGAGTTGATCAACACAAGCCATTCCCTGGCTATAGCGGATTTCTGTGGGAGTGTGAATCATTTGAGAATAATCCAGGCAGGATACTCCCTGATCCTGAAAAATATTTGTAAGCGTAATTTTTCCGCCCATTTCATTTTCATTATCCAGCCATTCTTCTTGCTGTCCCACTTGTCCGGTTGCAAATAAATTTTGAGCTGTTGTTGCCGCCAGCAAAAGATCTTTCAAAGGAAGTCCTCTTGCGCTTGCGCTTCCTTGATATGCTGAGATCAAAGTATAGGAAGAAATCTTGCGAGGCTTAAATTCTCCACAGCGTTGATCGCAAACAGAAACTTCGTCAGCAGAATTCATACAGCCCGAAAGAATAAAAAGAAGTGCGACAGCATTTATCAGGAAGTTCAATGTCTCATCGTTTCCTATTTTTTATGTCCCTAATTTTAGCAGTTCTGAGGAATGAAGTCCATGTAAGGCTGTTTTCTTTTTGTGGATATCGTAAAGAGCTTGCTAATCCTTTAAACTCTTTGATACAACAAATTATCTTCATTTATTACTATAAGGGTTTATTCAAATTATGGTCAGTTATCAATATAGTTATGTTATGCAGGGTTTAGGAAAAACTTATCCGGGCGGTCGTCAGGTTTTAAAAGATATCTCTCTTTCCTTTATACCTGAAGCGAAGATTGGTGTGATCGGGGTGAATGGATCAGGAAAATCCACTCTGTTAAAAATCATGGCCGGCCTTGATAAAGAATTTTCTGGAGAAGCGTGGGCAGCAGAAGGCATTAAAATAGGCTATTTGTCTCAAGAACCTGTGCTCGACCCCAAAAGTGATGTTCAGGGGAACATTATGGAGGGTGTAAGGGAAACAAAAGCGTTGTTGGAAAAATTTGAAACATTAAGTGCGCGCTTTGGTGAAGAACTCAGCGATGAAGAAATGAACGCCCTGATTGCCGAACAGGGAGAAGTTCAGGAAAAAATTGATGCCCTGGATGCCTGGGAATTAGATCGTACCATTGAAATCGCTATGGATGCTTTGCGATGCCCTTCTGGCGATGCCGATGTGACAAAGCTGTCAGGCGGAGAACGCCGTCGCGTCGCCCTATGCCGTCTTTTATTGCAACACCCTGATATCTTGTTGCTTGACGAGCCCACTAACCACCTTGATGCAGAATCAGTCGCATGGCTTGAACAGTTCCTGCAAAAGTATACAGGGACTGTGGTACTCGTCACTCACGATCGTTATTTCCTGGATAATGTGGTGGGATGGATTTTGGAACTTGATAGAGGGCAGGGGTACCCCTTTGAGGGCAATTATTCCTCATGGCTTGAACAAAAACAAAAACGTCTTGAAATAGAAGAAAAGCAAGAGACAGGACGTCAAAAAATACTGGCACGTGAATTGGAATGGATTCGCCAAACTCCTAAAGCCCGACAAGCCAAAAGCAAAGCCCGTATCGTGGCATATGATCAGCTGCTGCAAAAAAGTCTGGAACAGCGATCTACCACTGAGCAAATCGTGATTCCCGCGGGGCCTCGTCTGGGGAATCTTGTCATTGAAGCAGAAAATGTTTCCAAGGGTTTTGGAAGCGATTTATTATTTGAAAAACTCAACTTCAGACTTCCGCCGGGAGCGATTGTGGGTGTCATTGGCCCCAATGGCGCTGGCAAAACAACTCTTTTTAAACTGATCACAGGTCAGGAAAAGCCCGATGCAGGCTCTTTCCAGGTCGGAGAATCTGTGCAACTTGGTTATATTGATCAAAATCGCGATTCGCTTCACGATCAGAATACAGTTTGGGAAGAAATCTCAGGAGGATTGGATGAAATTGAGCTAGGGAAAATCAAGATTCCCAGCCGTGCTTATTGCGCACGCTTCAATTTTAAGGGAGCCGATCAACAGAAGAAAGTGGGTCAATTATCAGGTGGTGAACGAAACCGCGTCCATCTGGCCAAAATGCTTAAATCAGGCGCCAATGTTCTTTTGCTGGATGAACCCACTAACGATCTGGATGTTGAAACGCTCCGCGCTTTGGAAGATGCTCTTGAAAATTTTGCGGGTTGCGCCATTGTGATCAGCCATGACCGTTGGTTCCTGGATCGTATCGCTACCCATATTCTGGCGTTTGAGGGAGACAGCCACGTAGAGTGGTTCGAGGGAAATTATCAGGATTATGAGGTTGATCATCAGCGTCGTGCAGGAAAGAATGCAAGTCAGCCGCACAAACTGCGGTTTAAGCCTCTCATGCGTGCGTGATATAAGAGCAGAAGTTTCTTGCCTTTCAAGGCTCTTTGAAAGATTTATTCCTTGTGTGTTTTTTCCTGTTCCACTATTGTCGGGTCGATGGAGGGATGCCGGAGCGGTCGAACGGGGCGGTCTCGAAAACCGTTGTACGTGCAAACGTACCGTGGGTTCGAATCCCACTCCCTCCGCCATATTTTAGGATTTTTTTCTCTTTAAAAACTTAAATGTGTCAATTAATTTAAAATTTCTATAAAAAATCAAGCTGTTCTGTGGCAAGCCAAGAAGAATATCCAAATTTAATAAAAGAATCTTAACCTTTTCCCTGATGACTTGCTGATAGCTTCTTGAAAACGTTTTAACCTTAGACCGCGCATATTCCAAAATTTTTGATCTCTATACCGAATGGTCTTAAAAATGTCTGCAATGCTTCGCTCTGCTCGCAATGACGAACCCTGCCTGCCGTCATTGCGAGGTCGAAGCAATCCATAACAAGGGATACTCAAGTACGATAAATATATTTGATTTGAATACTATTTAGGGAAAGTTGGCATGAGGATTTGAGCTATTTTTCCACCTATCCAGTCCAAGTAAAAATATGTAATAAAAATTTTTGCAACAGTGCTGAAAAAATTCTGCAATAGAAGACAGATAAATTTTTATCTTCTACTTCCGTATAATTTGGAAGGGTGCCTCCAATATCTAAAAGCGTTTGCAGCGGGCTTACCTCATAAAAAGGTCTCAACCCTTTTTATGGTGACAGATACCTCCAACTTTGATGAGTATATAAAAAATTAAATCCTTAGAGCTTCCATAATTAATTCAGTAGTTCCAAAAGACTACGGATTTTGACTTGGCTAAGTAAAAGTGAATATTTGCCAGAAGAGTCCAAATTTATCCAAATAGGTTGCTGTATTATTAATTTATCCTTTTCTATGCGGTCATTCCCTACTATACTTCTCCCTTCTTTTAGCTCATTTTCAATTTGTAACTTAAGAGATGCACGATGTTCAGATGCATGTTCCTCGTCATCTACTTTATTTTTTCCCTTGCACTGGAGCATACACATGATAGGAAGCATCTTATTAAGAAATAGTTGCGATTCGTCTAAATCTTCTGTCTTTTCCATGGAGTAGCCATTAGTAAAAAAAAGACTAAAAAAGATAAAAAATGTCAAAAATAATTTTTGCATGCTGTTCCCCTTAAGTGAAATCTGTCATTAGAAACTTATAGATGTATACATATAAGATTTTGATAAATCAATATTTTTCATCTCACTACCCATTATTTTTTAAAATCTATTGAAAAGAGAGGTAATACAGCCATTAAATAAGGTTATGCAAGAGGTCTATTGAGGTATTTCCTTTCTCATTCTATCGGAAAATACCTCAATATCTTACCTTAATTTCTTAAATGCAGTTGGGGTCAAATTAATGAAAATGTTAAGGCGCTTTACTATAATTATCAGCTCATTGCCAGTTTGATCTGGATGAACGGGGGGAAATCCCCCACTTATGCGCCAGAAGCCCGTCAGCACGTTAATTCCTTATTCTACACCTGTCACAGTGACGTGTGGATCCACGTAAACAAAGCCTTCTCCGCTTAACCCATGCAGCGGATCATTAAAGATAGCATGAAACTTCTGATAGCCTGGGTGCGCTGCATCAGCAGCTTGACTAGACCAATGGCTAATGTCCGATCCAAAATCTACGATATCGCCCTGATCTCCTGTAATCTGCACTGTTTTATTATTAGCTGAGAAAACGGCGCTGGAAGATATTTCCAATGTATTATCAATCCCTTGTCCTGTTATATCAATGTTTTCAATACTCGAGGTTGTATTCATGAAAAGGGTTAGATTGGTTGAAATGTTTGCTCCTGAAGGCCTATCGTAAATTAAAGTATCGGTACCTGAGTCGCCTGAAAGAAGGGCATAAGCCGCATGGTAAGCGCCTATCTGATCAGGGTGGCTGCGGATGTCTTGTACATGGATCGTATCATTACCATCTCCCCCCTTTATAGAGTAGTGTGAGAAGGCTGGCGTCCCTCCATAAATTGTATCATCACCATTTCCACCATCTATTGTGTAGCTACTAGATCCCGTCAATCCAGCGGTTCCATTTTCTCCGTGTGGGCCACGGGCTGATGTAACTACTAGTTTGGAGAATAATCCATCCGCTCCGTCTCCTCCATAAATAATATCATTGCCATCCTCACCAAAAATAGTGTAGGTCGCGTTGCCGCCATTGCCGCCATTGCCGCCGTGTCCACCATGAGCAGCCACCTGATCTAAACCGCCTCTGCCTGCAGTACCTCCTGCTCCAGCCGATCCAGCGTTGCCGCCGTAAATGATGTCGTTTCCTTGTCCTGCGTGAATCACATAAGTGCTATCTCCCCCATTTCCGCCATTGCCGCCGTTGCCGCCGTCTGTAACGGTCGTCACAAAAATGGTGGTACTATAATAACCATCTCCCCCTTTACCTGCTGCACCGCCATTTTGTGCATTTTCTTGAGCGGCGCCGTAAATAAGGTTGGCAGAATCGTCGGCGCTTAAAGTGTGATTGTTAGCGTTACCTTGCATAACAGAAGCGTTGCCGGCATTTCCTCCTCCATCTGAGCCGTTTGCACCGTCTCCTCCATGCAAGCTTGCATCGGACGTAGGAAGAAGTGATCCGGAAGTAAGAACATCATGGAGAGTAAGGGTTCTTCCCACAGTGGCATGACCGTCTGATACCTGGTAAGTGAAGCTGCTGTCGCTAGAGAAAAATAAAGACCCGCCATCCAGAGTGAAATCTTTGATAACGCTTGCATCTTGAGGAAGGGCTATATTGGCGCCATTGCCCTTGTGCACGGCCAGATTCACAAAATCAGCCACTGGTTGAGTGAGCCCCACCAAGGTTAAGGCATCATTGTTTGCATCTGTGGGAAGGTCCAGATGTAAAGGGGTATGCGTAAGGGAGCTGTCAATATAAGCGGATACATTAGGACCCAGAACAGGTGGGGTATTGGGAACATTGACCGTAATCAAATTAAATGCTGTGACGCTTAATCCGCCCGGATCGGTGGCCGTGATCGAATAAACGTATAACCCTCCGGAAAGCCCTGGACCCGAGAGAACACCCGTATGGGAATCGAGCGTCAAAGAGCCAGGAAGGTTAGAAGAGGCATACGTAAGCGGGTCTCCGTCGGAATCCGTAAACCGGGGAGCGTTATTTATACTGATATTCTGTCCCGCATTAAACGTAAAAGCGCTTTGAGTGTTGAAAGGGACGAGAGGAGAAGCATTATTCGTCGCAAAAAGGATTTTGAAATCATCACTAACGGATTGCCCCAGAGTATTTGTGGCAGACACATGGATGGTGTAGTTAGGGTCAAAACTCCCTTGGTTAACGTAAGGAACAGTTTCCGTAAATACCCCTGTACTTTGATTAAAAGTGATTCCTGCAGGTAAAGTAGAAGACCCTTGATATGTAGCAGAGTAGGTGAGGGGCTGCATGGATGTAAAAAAAGAACTCACATCATAGGTCACGACGGATAAGGCATGCTTTAAAATAGACTGGTCCGGAATGGGCGAAATCAAGCTCGGCGCTGGGCTGGGAACGTCTATATGCAATTGAGAAGTCGTATTGCCAATTCCGTCTGTTACCACGTATGAATAGGATATTTGTTCGTGCCCTCCGGGAAAAGTATGTGTCGTATAGAAATTATTAGAGGGCGTAAAGGTGATATCTCCGTTGCTATTGGCTCCTAAAGTGCCATTGCTGTCTGTGAATAGCAGCGAGCCGCTGACCAGGTTATGAGTTCCCACTGCGACAAGATGCAGGGTGGCTCCTTCCGGATCGCTGTCATTGGCGAGGACATTGCCGGTTGCAGCACCTGCCATCACGGATAAATTATCTTCAAAAGCCGTCGGAAGCAAATTGGGGAGCGGCGTGTTGACCTGAACATCCAGAGTGACGGTGGCCACGTTTGTAGAAATGGCCGTGAAATCAGAGTTAATGGCGCGATAGGTAAAGCTGTCGATGCCGATAAATCCTGGATCAGCCACATAGCTAAAACCGCCCAGACTGGTAGGGTCAGTAAAAAGGTTAAGGGTGCCATGCTTTACATTATCTATAAGAACGGGATAGGCTGCGTTGTTTGCATCATTGAGTAAAACGCCCGGACCGGTAGCAAGGATGGAAGGAAAGAAAGAGAGCGCATAGGAGTCATCATGCACCACAGGCGCCGGCTTGACAATAAAAGTCACCGTTGCAGAGGTATTAGACGTATGTTCAGTGTTCACATCCCAGGTTTTATAGGTGAAGCTCTCCGTGCCTGTAAAACCGGGGCCATCCAGAAAGAATGTTTTGCCTTGATACACGATAGACGGCGTATGAGCGCTGAAGCTGCTTTCAGGAGTATAAAAAATTCTGCCATCGCCGAAGAAAGAAAAAGCGCTGTGGCTGCCGGCAGGCAAACCCGTATCAAGGACGGTAAGATATGAATGGTCATCATTGCCTAAAACGCCTGGTGCTGGGACAAAAAGGCTTGTATTTTCCGTAAGCGTATACGTATCGTCATGGGGGACAGGCGGAAGGTCTACCCCTCGTACATCAAAAGTGAAAGTTTTTGTTGTGGTTGCGCCGTGAGTATCTTCGAAGGTAACGTCCACAGAAGGAGCGAGACGACCAAAAATGGAAAATGGAGCGCTGTTGAATTGGTTGGTATCACAGGTAAAGATGCCATCTGAACTCACGAAAAAGCTAAAGGGGACGCTTCCAGGTGAGAGGACAACCTTCTGTATATGCACGGAATCACCGTTATCAATATCCTGCGCAAACAAAAAGCTGTTCAGGTCTATAGTTTTAATGCCGCCACCGCCTGGATTATAATAGGTCTGGGATGCTGCAAACGGAGCGTCATTAAGGCCTGTAATCGTGAAGTTGAGCGTTTTGGTCACCTCTGTTCCGCTATCGTCCGCAAAGGTAATAAGCGCTGACGGAGTCGCTGTTTCTCCATCTTCCAACCTCACAAATTGCTGTGGGTTATAGGAAAGCGTGTTATCCGTGTAGTTGAATAAAAAGAAAACACTGCCGTCGCCTTGAAACGCGCTCTCGATATGAGCGCCAGCACCCAGGTGAACGCCTGCAGCCTGCATAAGAGTTGACAGATCCAGGGTTTGAACAGGGTCATTTTGCGTGACGATGGGCAATGCCTCATTAAGTCCTGTAATATTCAGCGTCAGAGTTTTAGTCACCGTTTCGCCGCTCGCATCTTCGAAAGTGACATTCAGAGTAGGATGCGTGCTTTCTCCTGTGAATAAGTCAGCAAACTGATGGGGATCATAAACAAGATTACCATCTGTAAGGGTAAAGACAAAAGGAGAGCTTCCGTCAGCCAGAACAACGCTCTGGACCTGAACGATATCGCCCGCGTCAACGTCCGAGGCCTGCATTAAGGGGATAAGGCTCATAGATTGCACAGAATCATCTTTTGTGACAGAAACAAGCGACACATCCTGAGCCAGAGGAGCATCTTCAGCGCCTGTAATATTAAAGAGGAGTGTTTTGGTCTCTGTGTGTCCCTGGTCATCAGTGAAAGTGATATCTAAGGCTGCGGTAGTGCTCTCACCGTCAGGTATAGCTAACAACATATAAAACGGTCATATTTTATTATCCTGAAATAATTGCTCGATAGAACACCTTTTTTTGCGTCTAATTGCTTTTGCTTGTGCCCATTTATGCTCGATGGGATTAAAGTCTGGAGAATAAGGAGGCAGATACAGCACGATATGCCCTG
>BBVC01000089.1 GCA_001192655.1 Caedimonas varicaedens | reverse complement strand
ATATATTAAATCAATCAGATATATGCGTGACACAAGCTCTTTGTGCTGCCCTTATTCCCATAGATAAAAATGAAAAACTACACCCTGCTGATCTTTTGCTCAACAGGATGGCAAGTATGGATAGCGCAAAATTTAAAACTCCCAGAATCTATACGATTTTTCTGAAAGAAACCTATAAAATATTCCTGGATGATATGACGCAAGATTTGGAAAAGGTAATAAAGGGAACTGAAGATTTTCAAACAGATCCAGATTTTTTAGGGTAAGGTTTTGACAGAGTCCCAAAAGAGTGCTTCAGGATTATGCCCGTTCGGATCTATAATAAAAGCAGCGTAATAGCTTGGGAAATAATCTCTATAGCCTGGCAAACCATTGCCTTGTGCACCCAAAGATAGAGCTTTTTTATAAAAGTTGTCAACACTTTCCTGAGATGAGCTGGCTAAAGCAATATGAAGAGAAGATGACTTTTTCTTCCCCACATAAATTTCGAAGCATGGTTTGCCATCCTTCTCATAAGTAACACAATGAGAAGTTTGAAGAACAACTTTCCATCTCAATGTTTCAAATAAAGGGTGATAAAATGCATCGCTTTGAGCAAG
The DNA here is from genome assembly GCA_001192655.1 of Caedimonas varicaedens. Classification (GTDB taxonomy): domain Bacteria; phylum Pseudomonadota; class Alphaproteobacteria; order Caedimonadales; family Caedimonadaceae; genus Caedimonas; species Caedimonas varicaedens. The sequence goes on along the minus strand of BBVC01000089.1, from coordinate 4,819 downwards.
ATTATTAACATAAATACCAATATGTTCAATCATCAGATTTGTCTTCTAAATTATTTACTTTGCCAATGTTCTTTAATCTCGCCAAAATTTGGGCGTAAAGAGAATTAATATGGTGATATATTCCAGACGACCTAAAATCATTCCTGCCATCAACATCCATTTTGCGCCATCAGGCAAAGTTGCATAATCCATCGCACCAAGTCCTGTACCCACATTATTCAGGAAAGCAACGGCTGTTGAGATACACACGAAAATATCAAAATCGTACAGCCCAAGCCCCAACGTCAAGCCAGCAAAACAAAGACTGAAAAGCGCAAAAAACGTAAAGACTGATAGGAAAATTCCCTCGGGAATTTGCCGTCCATTATAAAGAGGAAGAAAAACACCATGTGGCCTTCTCAGTTGCTGGATATTTGCCCGTGCCGTTGTATACATAAGCTGACATCGAAATATTTTGACTCCACCTGCCGTTGAGCCTGTACATCCTCCAATGATCATCGCAATTAAAAGGATCAGGGTAGGAAAAGTTCCCCACAAGGTATAATCTGCTGAAACAAAACCCGTTGTCGTTATAATTGATACGACTTGGAAGACTGAGCGACGTAACGCTGTCCCCAGAGGACAATTATAATCCCAAAGCCACCAGGTCGAACACACACTGGCAATAGCTATGGCCAAAAGAAAGCCCCTCACCTGCGTATCCCTGTAAAGAGATCTGAGGTCACCCTGAAAGCATCGTACAAACAGGATCAGAGTTGTTCCGCCAATAATCATGAAAATAACTAAGATGAATTCGATAACAGGATTATCAAAATGCTGGATAGACGTTTCATAGGTCGAGAACCCTCCTGTCGAAAGGGTCGCCATTGCATGACATATGGCTTCCAGACAGGTCATTCCGGCCATCCACAGTGCAAAAGCGCACAGGATTGTAAAAAAGATGTACGTGCCAAAAATTGCTGAAGCAATCTGAGAAACCTTGGGAAGAATTTTTTCAGAACGATCTGAGAATTCATTGCGAAATAACTGCATTCCACCAATACGCAGCATGGGCAAAACAGTCAGCGCCATCACAACAATTCCGATCCCTCCCAACCATTGAAGTAAGGCACGCCACAACAGGATACCAGACGAGGTATAATCAAGACCATGAATGATGGTGGCGCCGGTGGTCGTCAACCCTGCAATCGCTTCAAAAAAAGAGTCTGTCATGGAATTCGTGGCATGAGAATGAATAAAGGGAAGAGCCGCAAAGAATGACAGCGTCAGCCAGCTAAAGGATGTCAGCAGGAATGTATCCCGTACAGACATTTTTACTTTTTCAGTGGGTCTGGCAGCAAAGACCAAAAGCAGACCAGAAAAACCTGTAATACCAGCAGATATGGCAAAAGCTTCCCAGGTAATATCCCCATACAAATAATCCAGAATGCCGGGGGCGATCATAGAAAGAGCAAGAGCCGTCAAAAGCAGACCTGCTGTAAAAAAAATGGGCTGAAATGCTATCAAATCAGATCACGCAACCTTTGTTATTTTAAAAGCCAGTCTATTCCGATCTGCTAAAAATGCAAACGCTAAGATGGGCTTAGTCCTATAAGTGTCGAGAAATCCCTCTATTGTTCCAAAACTCTTAAACCGATGATGGAGGGACACGATAGGAAGCATAATAAAGCGGTAAAAGACGCCATTGAGCCCCAGTACGCATCATACAATAAACGGCTTCTGCAAAAATTCTGGTTTTTTCTTCATTCCCAATGCGAATATCTTTACGAGTTTGTAAAAATGCATTTATCTTTTTTCAATCTGCTGACTTTATGTAATACTTATCCATGGTAACGCTCCTTTTTTAGCAAAAGAACGTTACCACTTTTTTTAGTCAATCTTTAGATAAGTGCACACAACCTAGCAGTTAAGTTTTAATTTTCTATTTATACCCAAAAAAATTCTAACTGTGGTTAGAATTCATCCTGTTCATTGATCGCTTTCTTGTCATCTTAAGAGAGGTAAATCATACATGGCTTGTGCCGCTATCAATCCGTGCTGCGAGGGCGGCTTCAAGAAAATCATCGATGTCTCCGTCCAATACTCCCTGGGCGTTCCCTTTTTCAACGTTTGTGCGAAGATCCTTGACCATTTGATAAGGCTGTAAAACATAAGAGCGGATTTGGTGTCCCCAACCAATCTCAGATTTGCTTGCATTGGAAGCCTGGGCAGCTTCTTCTCGTTTCTTGAGTTCTGCCTCATAAAGACGGGCACGCAGCATTGACATGGCTTGAGCACGGTTACGATGTTGTGAGCGGTCGTTTTGGCATTGTACCGCAATTCCTGTGGGGAGATGGGTAATGCGAATCGCGCTCTCTGTTTTGTTGACATGCTGCCCACCGGCACCAGAAGCGCGATAGGTATCTATGCGTAAGTCCTTATCTTCAATTTCTACTTCGATAGAGTCATCAATGACGGGGTAGGCTCCAACCGATGCAAAACTTGTATGGCGACGTGCATTAGAGTCAAAAGGAGAAATACGCACTAACCGATGTACCCCTGTTTCAGTTTTTAGCCAACCATAAGCCTGATGTCCTATAACTTTCATCGTGCAGGACTTGATTCCTGCTTCTTCACCGGAAACTTCTTCCATCCATTCAATTTTATACCCGCGCTTTTCAGCCCAGCGCGTATACATTCGTTGTAAAATGAGCGCCCAATCCTGGGCTTCTGTTCCACCTGCTCCAGCGTGAATTTCCAAAAAGCAGTCATTGGCATCAGCTTCTCCGGAGAGTAAAGTTTCTAGCCGCATTCTGGCAGCTCTGATTTGAAGAGCAAGTAAAGCGCGTTCTGATTCTTCAACAATTTTCGGTTCATTTTCCATTTCGCCAAGAGCGATCAGCCCTACATGATCCTGAAGGGTCTGGTCAAGATCATTGACGCACTTAATGGAAGTCAAAAGAGCTTCGCGCTCTTTGAGGATTTTTTGTGCCACTTGCTGATTATCCCATAAATGGGGATCGCTGGCCTGTTGATCAAGTTCCGCCAGTTTTTTTAAAGCATTTTCCCAGTCAAAGATGCCTCCTGAGAATGGCGATAACTTGGGTAATTTCAGAGACGACGGCTTCTAATTCTGCCTGCATTCTTTCCTCGCGTTCTGCCAATCATAGATTGAAAAAGTCTATAGCATAAAGCCTAAATAAGCTAAAGGGTAATGATGACCCGTGTTACGGACTTTCATCGGCTGGGGTTTCTGTGATGAAAATTTCACGCGCTTCATCCTCGTCTTCTTCTTCTTCAGTATCACTACTCATTTCTGTTTGTGCCATTTTTGCTAGGTAAAGTTCGTGGTATTGTCTGTTAATTAAATCCTTGATGCTTTTAAAGTCCTGTAATTCTTTGCCAGCCAGTTTGGCTGCGGGCATCATTTTCACGCTGGCAGGATCAATTTGGATATTATGCCGAATCAGCTCGTAATGAAGGTGAGGACCTGTCGCGCTACCAGTGGACCCCACATATCCGATGATTTGTCCTTGCTTGACAGATTTTCCTGCCCTTAATCCTTTTGCAAAACGGCTGAGATGGGCATATGCTGTTGAAAATTCCTTATTGTGTTTAATCCGAATGTAATTTCCATAACCGGCATAAGGACTTGCTCGTGCAACAACGCCGTCTCCAGAAGCCATAATAGGAGTCCCCATGGGAGCAGCAAAGTCAATGCCTTTATGGGCTCTTGTGTACCCCAAAATGGGATGTTTGCGGTTTTTGCAAAAGCGTGAAGAAATGCGCGCTCCATCAATAGGGGTACGTAAAAGTCCCTTTTTTACGCTTTCGCCATGTTGATTGTAAAAACCCTGAGCGCCATTTTTCAATTTAAAGTTATACAGGTGCAATTTTTTATTTTTGAGTGAGAGTGTGGCATAAAGAAGTTCTCCAGCTTCTTCCCTGACCCCGTCTTCATCCGCGCGCATGTCATAAAGAAGGCCAAACTCATCTCCTGGTTGGAAACTACGCTGAAAATCCACATCATAACTGAAAGCCTGAATCATCTGGTGAAGAATTTTTGTGGGGACACCCTGTTTCCCAGCATCTGCATAGAGGCTGTCATTAATTTTTCCTCGTGCTTCACGGGTTATTTTATTGAGCTTGATGTCATTTTTCTCAAAAACAAATTTGCCATTTTTATCCAAACTGATCCAATATTCCTTATCAATAACGGGACGAAAATATAAAGATTCAACAAGTCGATTCCCTGGTGTTTCTTCATCTTTGATATAAGTGAGGTATATTTCATGTTGTGGTTTAAGGCTGGTAGGATCAAAGTGCTTTTTTAGAAGTGCAATGATTTCGTGAGCCTGTTTTTTATCAATTTGGGCATCCACCAAAATGGACAGGAGAGTATCGCCTTTTGTGATCGTTAATGTAAGATCATACGGACCTTTCTCTTCATCTGATTTGATTGCTCCTTCCTTGCATATTTGATCATCGGGAATATTGGGAAGAGGGGGAAGAACTCGTTCTATAGAGGAAGGACGATGCGTAAAAAAATCATAAAAAGCATAGCTAAAAGCAGCCAATATGAAAAAAGTTCCAACAATTAATCGAAGAATAACAGCACGTTTAAGCATACGAAATCAATAAATCCATTCATATCATATTCTATAAAGCAGTTTATATACATATACGCATCCTCTTAAAGCGTCTATGATAAAGTGCGTTTTTTATTTTTTCTTCTCTCTCAGTTTTTTCCAATATTCTAGCCTTTTGCCAATTTCTCTTTCAAACCCTCGCTCATAGGGGGCATATAGCTAAAAACCTTTAAAATGGTTATATTATGGAT
>BBVC01000088.1 GCA_001192655.1 Caedimonas varicaedens | reverse complement strand
ATTTCCATCGTTTGTTCCCACTGAATCATTATTCCTAAACTCCTTTGAAAAGGAGTTAATGCGTGGGTGTATCAAAATTCAACCGATGATCTGTATCATTTTACCTCCGGCGCTAACATTATCAGAAGGAATCTTTTTGGTCAGAAAGCGGTCTTTTTGAATATGTGCAGCTGTTTGTTATTTCCAACGGCACATTCACAAAATATTATGCCAACACAACGCGCAAGAAACATCTAGACGAGCGACGCTCTTCTCTCAATGGGAAAAAGACAAGCCATAGTTTTGAATTCACAAGTTGGTGGACAGATGGTCAAAACAAACGTATTGCGGATCTGATTGATTTTTCTAAAACCTTTCTTTCCAAGCATACGCTCCTTTCTGTGTTGACACGTTTTTGCGTTTTCACGTCGGACAAAATGCTGTTAGTCATGCGTCCTTATCAGATCGCGGCGGCAGAACATATCTTGAATAAAATCGTCCTCTCAACGAACCACAAGCAATTGGGTTCCGTGGAAGCAGGAGGGTATATATGGCATACAACAGGGAGTGGAAAAACCCTGACCAGCTTTAAAACAGCACAGCTTGCCAGTCGTCTGGACAAGATCAGTAAAGTCCTTTTTGTGGTTGATCGCAAAGATCTCGATCATCAAACGATAAGAGAGTACGAGAAGTTTCAGAAAGGTTCTGCAAATTCCAATATCAACACAGCTAAGCTGACAGAACAGCTCGGCGATTCCACGTCCAAAATCATTATTACGACGATTCAAAAGCTAACCAAGTTTGTGATGATGCATCACAAGCATCCTGTTTTTGATCAGCACGTTGTGTTCATTTTTGACGAATGTCACCGCTCTCAATTCGGCGAGATGCATCGGAAAATTACCAAAGCGTTCAAGAAATATCATCTTTTTGGATTTACAGGGACGCCTATTTTTCCAGAGAATGCGGCCTCTGGTGGTCAGACCCATCTTAAAACCACCGAACAAGCCTTTGGACAGAAACTCCATACCTATACCATCGTCGATGCTATTCACGATGAGAACGTTCTCCCCTTCAAGATTGATTATATCAATACCCTGAAGATGAAACCCTCTGTCACGGATAAAAAAGTTCAGGGGATTGATCGAGAAGCGGCGGCAAATGATCCCGAGAGAATCAACCAAATCACGGATTATATCCTTAAGCATTTCGATAACAAGACAAAAAGAAACGAATATTATCGTCTTCAAGAAAAGCGCCTTCAGGGTTTTAATTCTCTCTTTGCCGTCAGCTCTATTGAAACAGCAAAGAAATATTACAGCGCTTTTAAAGCAAGAAAAACAGATCTGAAGATTGCGTTGATCTACAGCTTTCAAGCCAACGAAGAAGAAGGCGGGGATGACGTTCTATCTGACGAAGATCTTGATTTGAAAAACCTTGATGCCTCTTCACGAGATTTTCTGGAACAGGCGATGGGGGATTATAATCGTACTTTTGGCACACATTGGGACACCAGTGCTGATAAATTCGAGAATTATTATAAAGACATCTCCGAGAAGATGAAAAGCAGAGACATTGATTTGTTGATCGTTGTGAGTATGTTTCTGACCGGATTCGATGCGACCACCCTCAATACACTGTGGGTTGACAAGAACTTACAATATCATGGACTGTTGCAGGCGTTTTCTCGCACAAACCGTATTCTGAATTCTGTTAAAACCTATGGCAACATTGTCTGCTTTCGAGATCTGGAAGAGGCAACCAATGAGGCGATTGCCATGTTTGGAAACAAGGAAGCAAGGGGCATCGTTCTCTTAAGAACATATAGCGATTATTACAACGGCTGGGATCAAGAGGGGGAATATCAATCAGGATATCGTGACATTGTGTCAGAGCTACAAAGACGTTTCCCGCTTCCTGTTGACATTCAAAGCGAACAGTCTGAAAAAGATTTCATCAAAACATGGGGTGCCATTCTGCGCCTTCGCAATATTCTGACATCCTTTGACGAATTCGCAGGTCAGGAAATCCTATGCGAAAGAGATTTTCAGGATTATCAGAGTGTTTACCTAGATCTTTACGACAAGCTACGCAAATATCATCCTGACGTTCAAGAAAATATTAACGATGATCTGGTTTTTGAGATTGAACTCATCAAGCAAGTCACGATCAATATGGACTATATCCTTCAACTGGTGAGCAAGTACCACACATCGAATATGCATCATCACGAAATCATGACGAAAATAGAAAAGATCATGAACTCTAGCTGGGATTTACGGGATAAAAAGGATCTCATTGAACGCTTTGTCAATGCTTTGAATGCCGATACTCATATTGAAAAAGACTGGCGCTCCTTCACCAATGAAAGCAAAAAGCAAGATCTTGACAAGATTATTGCAGAAGAAAATCTGCGGGCAGATAAAACCCTCAGATTCATGGAAAACTGTTTCCGAAATGGTGAATTAAAATCAACAGGGGTCGCTTTTTCCGATATTTTGCCTCCTGCATCCCTGTTTCAAGAAGACAATTATCTGACAAAGAAAAGAGAGCGAGTTCTTGAAAAACTGCGCATGTTCTTTGATAAATATTGGGGTCTATCTTCCTTTTCTGACACCCCCTAGATTTTGGGAAAAGATTAAAATCTGCTTTCTGCAATAAACCTATAGGAAACAAGGTCATGAGACGTATGGCGCAATACTTTTTTGATAGAAAATCTTACGTCTTTCAGAGTCTCGCAAATTATTGCACACCAAGTCTCATTTTGACACTCAACGGCAACTCATGGGAATAGCAATTTGATCTGATCCATTGTAAGTCCTGTAGCCTTTTGCACCGTCTCAACCAATACACCTTGCGCCAGTAAATGACGGGCGATCTCAATTCGCTCTTCAGTCTTTCCCTTTTCGATTCCCTTTTCGATTCCCTTTTCGATTCCCTTTTCGATTCCCTCGGCTATGCCTTCAGCTTTGCCTTTTTCGATTCCCTTTTCGATTCCCTCGGCTATGCCTTCAGCTTTTCCCTTTTCGATTCCCCTTGCTTCTCCTTTTTGCTCTGCGGCCATGAGAATATCCTGAGAGTAGACAGCTTCTTTCAAATAGCGATAATAGTCCGTGCGCTCTTCCTTACTCATTTTCAGAACAGCCAGCCTCTCGGCGACCTTCTTCATAGTGGGAGATTTAAAATCATCCCGCACCTCACAATGCTTCATCATGTAAAGCCACTCGTCAATATCTTGTGTGATCACCTCATTAAACAGAGGAATGGAGATAAAGAAATACTCGGGGAAAATGTTCTTGTGTTCAAACATCACCAACCCCTGATTGGCAATCCTAAAATCCACAGGATGGGCGGTGTCAATTTCATGAATAATCGTCTTGCCGTGATAAATGGGCTTTTTCATCTCCTGGGTAGAGAAATACAACAAACTGATGTGAAACACTTTCTTGAGGGTGGTATAGTCCTGATTGCCCGAGATGCTGTCCACCACCAAGCGGGAGGTATTAAAACAAGCCTTGTGCATAAAGTTGGGCGTAAAGCACCGCTCGATTTCCACAACGTATTTATTTTCTTCTGCATCCTGAACCACCAGATCGG
>BBVC01000087.1 GCA_001192655.1 Caedimonas varicaedens | reverse complement strand
ACTCCAACACCAAAGAGATCCGCCGTTTCAGCAAAACTCAAATTTTTCTTCTTTTTTACAGATAAAACACGAAGTCTAAAATCTAATGAATAGGTCATGGAATAATCCTCTTAAAAATTATCCATAATATAACCATTTTAAAGGTTTTTAGCTATAGAAAATTCCTTGAATATCTGTAAAATCGCGCAATCGGGTACTTTGGACTCGATCCATTCACATGAGCATGGAGATACAAATGCCAACGCTTAAAAAGACCATAAAACAATTCACTCTTTTGAACAATCAATCCCGTGATAAATTGACTGTAATTTTTACGATATTGAGCTTTGTTTTTATCTTGCCAACATCTTCTTTTGCTTATCTTATTCCCTGCTTTACACCCCAAGAAAAATGCCTCCCTCTCATTCTGAAAGAAATCGACAGGGCAACAAAAAAGGTCTGGCTTCAGGGATATACGTTGACTTCTCTTCCTATTGAAAAAGCGCTGATGAGAGCAAGAGACAGAATGGTTGATGTGCAAGTGATTCTTGATCGATCTCAGATCCGGCAAAGACACTCACGCGCGCATACATTGCGTCAGTATGGCATTCCTGTTTATATTGACAGCAGTAAAGGAATAGCACACAGCAAGATTATCATAGCCGATGATACTGTGCTGACAGGCTCTTATAACTGGACGCACAGTGCAGAAGTGAGAAATTGCGAGAATCTGCTCATTCTCAAGAACGAACCCGAAACACTCAAGCTGTATGAGAATAATTTCTTGCACAGAAAAGGCATTGCGATACAATGAGCGCAAGAAAAAAGAGATGCGTCTTACATTAAAAATGAACATCCATTACAGGAGAACGTGAACAGTTTTTAGCTTTATGTAATCAGTGTTCACGTCAGCGCGTAATGAGCGTTCACTTTCCCCGTAATACGCAACAAAAATTATCGTGCAAAAGCATCCAAGGCTCTTTGACGGGCGAAAGCATGATCAACCAGAGGAAAGGGATAGGTTTTTCCCAACGTCACGCCTGCTTTTTCCAGAATTTGTGCAGATGCTTTCCACGGAGAATGAATATGGGGGGAATTTAAGGCTTGGAGTTCAGGCACCCATTGTTTGATATAAAGACCATGGGGGTCAAATTTTTCACTTTGAAGAACAGGATTAAAAATACGAAAATAAGGAGCCGCATCGGCGCCTGATCCGGCAACCCATTGCCAGCTTGCCGCATTATTGGCAAGATCCGCATCAACCAAGGTATCCCAAAACCATTCTTTTCCTTGCTGCCAGGGAATCAGAAGATGTTTGACAAGAAATGAGGCAACGATCATACGAACCCTGTTATGCATCCATCCCGTGTGCCAAAGTTCTCTCATCCCTGCATCAACAAGAGGATAACCTGTCTGTCCTGTTTGCCATATTTTAAGATGATCGGGATTGTCTTGCCAGGGAAAATCAGAAAAAGACACGCGCAAATTTTGAAAAGGCATATGAGGAAAATGAAAAAGCAGATGACAGGAGAATTCTCTCCATCCTAATTGTCGCAAAAAGGGGAGAGAATCTTTTCCACAGGACAGCAAAGCTTCATGCCAGATTTGTGTCGGGCTTATTTCTCCCCAATGAAGATGGGGAGATAAACGCGATGTATATTGCCCTGACGGAATATCTCGTCTGCTGGCATAGCTTTGAATGCCATCGTTTAAAAACCCCGAGAGATTGTCCCAGGCTCCCTGCTCTCCAGGCGTCCAGATTTCTTCCAAACCGCGTCCCCATAAAGTGGGATTGAAGTGCCACTCTTCTAAAGATTCAGAAAAAACAGAGGGTTTAAACCCTTGCAAATCTGGAACAGATAAAGGACGCGCAAAGCTGATTTCCTTGAGCTTGTTCCAAAAAGGCGTAAAGACTTGATACGCTCCTTTCGTGGTTGTCTGCATTTCCCAAGGCTCTGTTAAAAGAGACCCTTTAAAACTCTGACAAAAAATACCCTCTTGTTTCAAAGAAGACTTAATCTCCTGATCTCGCTTGATAACATAAGGTTCATAACATCGATTCCAATAAACGGCACAAGCTTTTGTTTCTTGAACAAGATGTTTTAAAACTTGAAGAGGCTTGCCTTTCCTCAAGATAAGCTGAACACCTCGCTCTTGAAAGGATCGGTGCAAAGAGAGCAGACTTTTATGAAGCCACCAACGTGAAGCACCACCTGGTGACCATGGATCCTCGTCATCCCAAATATAGACGGCAAAAAATAAATGATGTGAAACAGCTTCCAGAGCGATATTATCTGCCAATCTTAAATCTTGTCTTAACCATAAAATAGCGGGACTCTTTTGATCCATGAGGCGTTCCCTATCGATCATTTTTTCATCTGCTTTTTGACTTCCTTTGTCAACATATCCTGATCGTGAGGAGAGAGTCGAGAGAAGTTTTCCCAGAGGGTTTTGCCCATGACCATGTACTTGGCGACATTTTTATCAGGATAATAAACATGCTGGGGATAGAGATAAAACAGCAGCCCCCCTGTCAGAAGGGATGCCACACAAAACACGCCACACAACAAAATGCCCTTGCGGGTTAATCTCTGCTTTTGAAGGATCATCAGTTTTTTCAAGGTCGACACAACGGTTTCCATGTCCTGTTTGAAAGCCGTTGCTTTCACAGAATATTGCTCAAACGTTTGGGTGATGCCGTCGTGATAATTTTCTGTAAATTGTTTGAATTTCTGCCTTTCTTCATCCAGATAATCTTCAAAACTGCTTTTGAGGGCGTTGAGTTCTTCTTCGTAGATTTTTAAAGATTCCTGAACCGCTTGTTGCTGGGTTTTGACGCCTTGCGCCGTCGTATCCAGAAACGACTGACCCAAGGTTTCTTCCAGTTTTATCATTTCTCTGACGATTCCTTCCTGAATCGCTGTTTGCACACAAGAGACAAGAGATTCTCTCATTTGTTTAAGCTGCTCTACTTCAAGGGTAATTTTGGGAAGCATCTCTTTAAAAGATTGCTCCTCCGTTTTGAGTTTAGCGAGATTTTGAGTCAACAAATCGTTAAATCTGTTCGCTCGTGCCAGCAAGAATTGTGCGTCCTGCTCTTCTTCCTTCATCTGTCTTTCATGTTCCATTGTTTAACCTTTCTGATTCTTTTAAAACATCGCCATGAGTTAAGCCAGTCCAAACGGTTGATCGTCTGACGGATTCTCGCTTTTTTTCTCAGGTAGGACAAACCTGACCTTGGTGGTGGGATAATTCCCTGATAAGAGAACATAGGCTTCCAGTTTTTCCAAAGACATAATATCCGTGGCTGAAATGGTCGCTTGGGTTCTCTGGTGGGAGGATAAGTTGACGCCGTCCCGCATATGATGAGACCCTATGGAGAAATTCTCCGTGCTGGACAGAATATCCTGTTCTCCCAGGGTGAGAGACAGATCTTTGGCGGTTTCATGATCTTGTGACCTAAAAATAACCTTGGTGCTGCAGTTAGACAAGAGGGTCTTGGTGCCTGAATGATGATAGAGATGATCGATCTGGCTTTTATTCTGAAACCCCAGCACACAACAGGCGCCATATTTAGCCCCTTCCGTGACCAGACGTTTGAGAGACGCCACAGGAAAGTCCCAGCCCCCCACTTCATCGGCCACCATCCAGAGACGGTTGTCAAAGTCTTCCCCTGCTTTTTCCAGTCCCATAAAAGAGAACCCGAACAAGGATGCCAGAAGGGGCGCGAGCGTGCTTCTCTGGGTGGGCTTGGCCATAAGAAAGAGCCATTGATCGCTCTCTTTGCGATCTTTGACCCAACGGGTCACCGAAAAAGGAGAAGATGTGGGCAAGAGATATTCAAAAGCAGCAATGGAGTGTCCTGTCTGCATTCGCACCCCTGCCGCTGTTTTCTCCGCTTGGGGACGCATCAAAGCAGCCACGGGAGAATGGTCATAAAACCGGGCGGTTGTTTCTCCCAAAGGCTCCCAGCAGCACCAGTTGAGAATATCCTGCATGGAGCGTTGAGGCTGTTTTTCGAGCTTTTGAGCCGTAAACGCCAGAAGCTTCCTGGCGTTGCCATGCCAGATGGTGTCAACATCGGCTGAAATTTGATACAGATTTTTAAAAATCCTCGGATGAAAATTGATACACCTGAGATAAAAAAATAAGGGTTCAATTCGTCATTATTTTTTCTTCCTCCTTTTTCGTTTGAGTAAAATTAATTACTCTCGCTTTCTGTTTATTTCTCAATCTGAAGCTTTCTCCCTGAATATGGATAATGCTGCTATGATGGAGCAACCGATCCAATAAAGCGGCTGTTAAGGCCGCATCATTTCCGAGAGCATGATGCCATTGTCCGAAGGGAAGATTGCTGGTGATGATCAAACTGCTTTTTTCATAGCGTTTGGCAATCACTTGAAAAAGG
>BBVC01000086.1 GCA_001192655.1 Caedimonas varicaedens | reverse complement strand
AGTGGCTGGTTTATGACGATGTGTCTGAGGCTCAGGCTTCTTGACCCATCTGACAAGACTGGTCACTCCAACACCAAAGAGATCCGCCGTTTCAGCAAAACTCAAATTTTTCTTCTTTTTTACAGATAAAACACGAAGTCTAAAATCTAATGAATAGGTCATGGAATAATCCTCTTAAAAATTATCCATAATATAACCATTTTAAAGGTTTTTAGCTATATGAGAGGGCGTTGTAGGTGAACGATGCCCCTTGTATGGGAAAGATTCATATGGATTTTGAGGATGTCAAAGACTGTTTCGATGATGGAGCGTTTTCTCAAGAGGACTTTTTTCATAAGAAGCATAAGATAATTTTTCATATTTCGCCTTATTCCTATAATGAGTTTGAGCCCGCTTTGATAAAGTTTTTTAAACAGGTCTTAAGAGAGAAACCCCTTGTTTGTCAAAAACATTCTCTCACGATGACGGTTGATACGTTTATTATGGCACACACAGGTAAAGAGGTCGCATCAGCGATGTAAATGCCTGTTTTCTCCTCCAATACGCTGTGCAAAAGAACACATAAAGGAACAAGAAGACGAGGCATTAGTCGCACAAAAAGAATAACTTTTTATCAACCCCAATGAAATGTCTTAAAAAACAAAATCTCTCGAAAAACGATCAAAATAATGATAACTGTATAAATTATCAAATTGCACTAATCAGACTATATAGAAATAAGGATTATTTTAAAATAAGGCGATGAAGCCTCGCTTCCTTTGAAATTCTGCCGAAAATATTTTATGAACTCTATCAGTTTCTTAAAAATGTCTCAAATCTGTCAGGACTTATACAGCTGTTGCTCTAAGATATCTATAGTGTTGGTTAGCCTTCTTGAAAGGGTACAGTTATATTTCCTGAATTTCTGATGGCGCCTGCAATTTTAGGGAAAGTGCATGAATTTTTGAAGATAATAGATCTTTTAAAACATTATGAACCAGACGATGTCGCTGTAAAGCTTGCTTTCCTTCAAAAGCTGATGCAACCATAAAAATGGTGAAGTGAGTTTCCTCGAGATTAATGACCTCTTTGTGTCCCTGATGTCGTCCTGAATCATCGATAATTTCCAGACTTTGAGGACGAAGAGAATGCATCAGCAAATGTTCCATTTTTGTTTTGACAGAGGTCATGTTTTGTCCTCTGCGGGTGGAAAAATACGGACAAGCGTAATCTGGTTGCGTACACGCTTGAGGACTTTGAACCGAAAACCGTGGATCACAAATGTCTGCCCCGCTTCAGGAATAATTCGCGATTCGTGAAGGATCAACCCAGCGATGGTTGAGGCTTCCTCATCAGGCAAGTCCCACTGGAATTTACGATTCAAGTCACGCAAGGTTGTTGTGCCGACAGAAATGACACTACCATCCCGGCTATGCCACACGCCTTCAAGATGAATATCGGTTTCATCTGAGATTTCTCCAACAATTTCTTCCAGAATATCCTCAAGCGTCACAATGCCCTGAATCGCACCATATTCATCTACAACCATTGCAAAGTGTTCTTTTCGACGACGAAAAGCTTCCAGCTGCTCTTGCAGGGTTGTTGATTCAGGGATAAACCACGGTTTACTCGAAAGAGATAAAATATCGATTTCTCCAATTTTATTCCTGAGGTCATTAAGAGCACGCAATAAAGATTTGGCATGGAGTATACCAACAATATTATCTTTATTATCTTTCCAGAGAGGAATCCGTGTATAGGGTCCAGAAATAACAGATTCAATAATTTCCTGAAGAGGAAGCCCTGCATTAATCATCTGGACATTGCGACGATGGATCATGACTTCTCCGACCTCAACATCTCCCAAATCCAAAATACTATGGAGCATAGCCCGTTCTTCCACGGCTTCCAGGTCGTGAGGATTATGAAGGTCAATAGCGCCGCGCAACTCTTCAATTGAACTTGCTGTCCGAGCATCAGGATCATATTTAACCCCGCAAATCTTTAATGACCATTTTGCTGCCCACCGCATCAAACTTGCGATAGGTGAAAAAATACGGACGATTGTATTTATGGCGCGCGCATACTGGAGTGACATCTTTTCTGGATTGTTGAAAGCCAGAATTTTTGGAAGGACTTCAGCATAGGTTACAATCAACACGGTCATCACGGTCGTCGCATAAAATACGCCCTTATCACCAAAAAATTCGATAAATAGCCCGGTTGAAAGCGAGGTCGCCAGCGAATTAACAAGGATATTGCATAACAGCAGCGATCCTAGAACTTTTTCTATGGAATGTCGCAATTTTTTTACCAGTTCAGCGCGACGATCTCCCGCTTTTCCCAGTCGATGCAACTTGCCTGTTGACGCTGCAATCAGTGCTGTTTCGGTTGCAGATAAAATGGATGACAAAACCAGTAAAATGATAATGAGGGCGATTGAAACAAATAAAGGTATTTCCATTGTTCGAAAATGTATCTCCTGAATTATGGGAACCCAAATCTTACCATTTTAATGATCTCATCATATGGGTAGGTTTTGGATTATCGGCTCCTATCATCTCAGATATTTCACTTAAGGACAATATTTGTTGAGCATTAAGAGGCAATTTGAGCTCTTCAAATGTCACAGGCGAACAAACAAGCAGCGAATCCAGGTCTATCCGGTTCGCTCCCATGATATCTGTTGCCAGAGAATCTCCTATGAAAAGAATCTTATCCCGTTTTATGACTGTCAGTTTCTTAAGGATCTGGTTGAAAATGGAAATATAGGGTTTGCCGTGATAGAAAACTTCCCCACCTTTTTTTTGGTAATACGTCGCAAAGGCCCCAGGACAAATGAACTTTTCCTGTCCTATATAACAATATTGGTCAGGATTGGCACATATAAGGGGAAGACAAAGAGTAATGCCAACATCCAGATCAGGAAAATAATCCTCAAGATTTTTATCCCATTCATCAGTTCCCGCCACCAGAATAAAATCGGCCTCTTCTATATGATTCGTATGATGATAGGGCAGTTTTTCCATCAAGAGATGATCTTCTGTCGAGCCTATAAAATAACATGTATCTCCGAGTGCATTATGCCAGGGATCATTTTTATCGCGAAGGTGTCGATAGGTTTCATCTCCAGCAGTTACAATATATTGGTAGAGTGAAAGAGGAATCCCTTTAGCTCTTAACGTTTCAACTAACAGGGGAGATCTTTGTACTGTATTTGATATCAGGGAAACTGTTTTTTCTGCTACGCGAAGTTTTTCAAGACAATCGATTGCTGCAGGAAATACATTAATGCCATCAAAAAGAACACCCTGAATACCAAAAATGAACCCTTGGTATTTCTCGGCAAGGTCTTCGAAATAAGACCAGAATTTAGGTGTATTTAACAAAATATTCTCGAAACAATTATTTCTAATACACTTGTATTTGATCATAAACTTGTTAAACTTCTGTTAAAATTATAATAAATATTTTTCAGGAAGGCATACATGAGCTATACCAAAGTTATTGGTTATTATCTGGAAAATGACCCTTACAAAAAAAATCTCTCACCTAATGATCGGGCACACCTGATTTCTACCTTCCAGATCATTGAACTTCAGCCTGACGAGCTTCTTTATAATCAGAAAACAGCAACGAATTACATTTATTTTTTAACTCATGGCTGTTTAACTCTTCAAACAGCAGATAACAAAGTCATCACGATTAAACCCGGTGAATACTTTGGAGAAGAAGCAGCGCTTGGACTTCATGCTTATATGAGCAAAGCCGTTGCAAGGGAATCGTGCCATCTTATTCAGATATCGGCACATGATTTTCAGCAAGTTCTTGAAAAAGAGGCGTTAATTCATAATGATTTGGTCGCAACTTATTCAAAAAAATTTATTGACAGTCAACTTGCAGTCCAAAAAGCAGACAATCCTTCTGTAAAACTCATGCGCCCTTCTTTGCTTTCTGATGAGTTGTGTTGGATCCTCAGCATTATTATCCCCCTATTTTTTTATATTCTTTTTAAAGACTTTTTTGCAGAGCAAAATACGCGACTTTTTTTGACTTTTTCGGTCTCTGCTTTTTGTTTATGGGCTTTCTCATTAACCCCTGTCTACATTCCGCCCCTTATCATTGTGGTTTCCTCACTTGTTCTTGAGTGTACACCCAAAACAACGATTTTTTCAGGATTTGCTTCAGAAAACTTTCTCATGCTTTTTTCGATCCTTGCTTTGAGCAGAGCTATTGCCGCATCAAATATCCTTTATCGAATCATGTTAAAAATATTGAAGTTTATGCCCCCCACACACTTTTGGACAAATATAGCTAAAAACCTTTAAAATGGTTATATT
>BBVC01000085.1 GCA_001192655.1 Caedimonas varicaedens | reverse complement strand
AGAAGAGCCATGAAGCGTTTGGATAAACTCATAAGATAAAGTAAAAAGGGATTTTATGACCTTTCCTTCTTCTCAACACCTTCCTTATCGACAGGGCGTCGGAATGATGGTTTTAAATACCCATCAACAAGTTTTTGTTGCACGTCGCATCGATCTTCCGTCGGGATCCTGGCAAATGCCTCAGGGTGGAATTGATAAGGGGGAAACGCCTTTGGAAGCAGCTCTAAGAGAATTAGCAGAAGAAATTGGGACGAATAATGTTCGTATGATTGCTGAAAGCAGGGAGTGGTACCATTATGATTTACCAGATCGCTTGATAGCGCGTCTCTGGAAAGGACGTTATCGGGGACAGCAGCAAAAGTGGTTTGCAATGGAATTTCTGGGCAATGAGACAGAAATTAACCTCAACACCGCACATCCTGAATTTTCTGAATGGCGCTGGGTTTCACTCTCTGAACTTCCTACTCTGGCTGTTTCATTCAAGCGAAAAACCTACGAGCAAATTATCGAGGAATTTCTTCCCTGCATCGATAAAACGTAGATTATTCAGGTCAACGCTTGCCTTTCCTTTTTGTGTGCGGCTAGAATTTAGAGAGTTTATTTAATATTTTTGTGATACTTTTATTGATATAAAGTTTACGATTGGGACATGACATGAGGCTTTCAATATAATGAAAAACGGCACAGAAACCGTTTTGACTTTTGATTTCGAGGATAATCGACTTCTGCCTCTTTTGTTTGGCGAACGAGATCAATATCTAGCAAAGATCGAAGATACACTTAATGTTATCATCAGTGCGCGAGGAAATCATCTTGTTGTGACAGGAGATGCCCATCAGGCGGAAGTTGCACAAGCTGTCTTGAAAAAACTATATGACCGCCTGAAAAAGGGTCTTGTTGTCAGCACTGCTGATGTTGACGCTGCTCTTCGTTTGCAAAAAGGAAAAGCGGATACGTCTTTTGATCCGGATTTGGAAGTTGTGATTCCTGCGCGCGGTCGCGTTATTTCTCCTCGTACGCCTGGTCAAAGCCGTTATATACAATTAATGCAAAACAATGACCTGGTTTTTGGGATTGGCCCTGCCGGCACAGGGAAAACGTATCTTGCGGTGGCTACCGCTGTTGCTTCCCTTCTTTCGGGGCAAGTTAACCGGATTATCCTGTCGCGTCCTGCTGTGGAAGCTGGCGAGCGTTTGGGTTTTCTGCCAGGTGATTTGCGAGAGAAGGTAGATCCCTATCTTCGACCTCTCTTTGATGCGCTTTATGATATGCTCCCTTCCGAGCAAGTTTCCAAAAGGATATCAAGCGGGGAAATTGAAATTGCCCCCCTGGCTTTTATGCGCGGACGAACATTGACGCGCTCTTTTATTATTTTAGATGAGGCGCAAAATAGCTCTATTGCCCAAATGAAAATGTTTCTAACACGATTAGGCAATGGGTCAAAAATGGTGGTCACAGGTGATCTTACACAGGTTGATTTACCGCCCGGAACTCTTTCTGGGTTGCCGCACGCTCTGAATATTTTGAGTCTTGTCCCTGACATAGGGTTTGGCTATTTCGATGATCAGGATATCGTACGACATGCTTTGGTCACGCGCATCGTACAGGCTTATGAAAAACAACAGCAAAAATAAAATGTCTCAGTTTGATATTATTATTAATCAGGAATACAGTGCTTGGGAAAACCTTTCATTTGACATTGAAAAAGTAACGCGTGAAACTATTTTACATACTCTTGAAAATCTTCACTTTTCCCTCAGGGAAGGAGAAGTGTCTGTGATTCTCGCCAATGATGAAATGCTGCACCATCTGAATAAAACGTACCGCCACCAAGACAAGTCTACAAATGTTCTATCATTTGGATATGGAAAGAAAGCTTTGGATGCGGGAATTCTAGGAGACATTTTTCTTTCTTTTGAAACAGTCGAGCGAGAATCAATTAAACAAAAAAAAACTTTCCATAATCACTATATTCATTTAATCATTCATGGCATTCTTCACCTTTTGGGATATGATCATGAATATGAAGATGATGCCAGAAAAATGGAAAATATTGAAATAGAAATTTTAGAATCCTTAAATATTTCAAATCCTTATATGGCATTATAGAGAAAGGAACGGCGTGGCACACCCTGTTATTGAGCGATTTTTAAAGATACTTTTTCGTAAAAATCCAGATTCGGTTCGCAAAACGATTACCGAACTTATTCAGGAAAGTCCCCAAGAAGGTTCATCTTCCCTTAATAGTGAAGAGCGTACCCTTCTATCCAATGTTTTGAGGTTGCGTGATATGAGTGTGGATGATGTAAAGATCCCACGAGCTGATATTATTGCTATCTCAGTAGATATCAAATTTACGGAACTGATAAAATTGATCTCAGAGACTCCTTTTACGCGATTGCCAGTGTATCACCATACTCTGGATGATTTATTGGGGCATATTCACGTCAAAGACATTGCCCTTCATGCCAAAAACAGTGATTTCAATATTCGTAACATCATTCAGCAGGTTCTTTTTGTACCCCCTTCTATGCGGCTTCTGGATTTATTATTGCAAATGAGATCTACGCAAATTCCCATGGCTTATGTCGTTGATGAATATGGTGGCGTTGATGGTTTGGTGACTTCCTGGGATATTATCCGTGAGATTTTGGGTGATTTACAGGATGATCACACGCCCGAAATTTCCTCTCAGATCACTTCTCTGGACGATGGAACCTATATCATTGACGCTCGTCTCCTTGTGGAAGATTTGGAGGAGAGGGTTGGTAAAATTTTAACAGATGAAGAACGACAGGAAGATATTGAAACGGTGGGAGGGCTTATCATGTATCTGGCGGGTCGTGTGCCTGATTGCAAGGAAGTCATCTCTCATTCTTCGGGCATTGAATTCGAAGTGCTGGAAGCAAGCCCCCGCAGCATTACTCGACTTCGGCTGCGTCCTGTAAAACCATAAAATGTTGTCAACTTTAGCTTCGCATCCTTTATGGCGCTCTCTTTGGGGACAAAGGGGAGCCGCTTTTTTTTGTGGTATCCTAGGTGCAGGAAGCCTTGCGCCTCTTTATATTCTGCCTCTTCTTTTTCTTTCTTTTTGTGGTGTTCTGTGGTTGACGAAAACTGCTGGCGTTCGTGTGTCTTTTTGGGTTGGCTGGTGGTTTGGATTTGGATATTTTACAGCGGGTTTGTACTGGATTGCCTTTGCGCTTGGCGTTGATCTCGATCGTTTTGCATGGATGATTCCTTTTTCAGTCTTTGGATTGCCGGCTCTTCTTGCTTTTTTTATCGCACCTGTTTTTGCATTAACCTCGGCATTGAATCTTGAAAAAGGGAAGCGCCTTTTTCTTTTTGCCGCATTGTGGACTATTTTTGAATGGCTTCGTGGTCATCTTTTTACAGGTTTTCCCTGGAATCTTATTGGATATTGCTGGATGGATTGTGGCCCGCTGGCGCAAAGCCTTTCCTTGTTTGGTATTTACGGGTTAAGTTTTTTTACTGTTTTGTGGGCTTCTTCTCCTCTTCTTTTTCCTCGTTTTCGAGTTCTAGGTGGTATCTGTCTGACCTTCGTGGGATTGACCCTCTTTGGGATAGGACGGCTTTATGTTGCACAAGTTGAGATGGTTCCAAATTTGACTTTTCGACTGGTACAACCTTCAATCCCACAAAAGCTGAAGTGGTCTAAAGAACATACCGAGCAAAATCTGAAAACAATTCTGGCACTGACAACAGCAACACCAAACTCTTCCCCTGACATTTATATTTGGCCAGAATCGGCAACGCCCTTTTTTCTTGCTAATGATTACCTGCGGCGACTTTCTCTCGTTCATTCCCTGTCGTTGAAAGGAATTCTGCTCACGGGAACGACAAGAGGCATGCATTCTGCCAAAGGTGAATTGCAAGTTTGGAACACCTTGATTGGGATTGGTAAGAATGGTGACGTTATCGGCACTTATGATAAAAACCATTTGGTTCCCTTTGGAGAATATGTTCCTTTCCGTTCCCTACTCTCCGGAATTGTTCATAAAGTGACACCAGGTTCTATTGATTATTCTCCGGGCTCTGGTCTTCAAACAATGAAAATACAAGGAATACCTTCGTTTAGTCCTCTTATCTGTTATGAAATCATATTCCCGGGTGCTGTAAAATCTTCAAAAGACCCTTTTCCTGAATGGCTTTTAAATATTACGAATGATGCCTGGTACGGTCGTACGTCAGGGCCTTATCAACATCTGGATATCGCACGCGCGCGCGCCATTGAAGAAGGCTTACCCTTGATAAGAGTTGGCAATAACGGTATTTCTGCTGTCATTGATCCTTATGGACGCATCTTGGGAAAGATTGGGTTGGATGAGAGGAGTTTTCTGGATACCAGTCTTCCGAAATTTATTCAAGGCCATACGCTCTACTTTTATTATGGCGATAAAATACTTTTTCTCATGCTTCTATTGATCTTTGGATTTGTAGGGTTCTGTGAGCTTTTATCAAGAAAGAGACGTTGATTGTGACTTTAAGAGAGCATTGTGTTCGCCGCTGATATTGTGTAAAAACGCATCAAGTTATTTATATCGAGGGTTATCTTATGGAAATGAGTACATCTGTTAAAAAAATTCTGCAAAATTATGAAAGCGACAATCCAGGAACGAAAACAAACCTGGCGCGCCTGCTTTCACATGGACGCTTGGGCGGTACAGGGAAGATGATCATTCTACCAGTTGATCAAGGGTTTGAACATGGGGCAGGCCGGAGTTTTTCCTGTAATCCTGACGCCTATGATCCTCATTATCATTTTCAGCTCGCCATTGATGCAGGTCTTTCTGCTTATGCCGCTCCTCTTGGTATGCTTGAAGCGGGTGCCGCAACCTTTGCAGGGGCTATCCCTACAATTTTGAAAATGAATAGTGGTAACTCATTGTCCCGCGCCACAACAGAATCCCTGATGTCGGATCAGGCTGTCACGTCCAGCATTTCAGATGCACTTCGTCTTGGCTGTTCTGCGATTGGTTTTACGATTTATCCAGGTTCGGATCATATGTATGACATGTACGAAGAGATAAGAGAACTGGCAGAAGAAGCAAAATCCTGTGGTCTTGCCGTCATCATTTGGTCCTATGCACGTGGGAATATGTCCAAGGTAGGAGAAACAGCCATTGATGTGATTGCGTACGGAGCGCATATGGCAGCCTTGCTGGGAGCTCATATCATCAAGGTTAAACTGCCTTCAGAACATCTGGAAGTAGAAGCAGCGAAAAAAGAATATCTTAAAAATAACGTAGATATTTCAACGCTTGAAAAGCGTGTGCGTCATGTTGTTGAAAGCTGTTTTAATGGTCGTCGTCTGGTTGTTTTTTCGGGGGGCGATGCAAAAGGAGTTGACGGTATTTATGAAGATACCCGTGCCATTCGGGATGGACATGGAAATGGTTCCATTATTGGGCGAAATTGTTTCCAGAGGCCACGGGTAGAAGCCCTCAAGATGCTTGATAAAATGGTCGACACTTATCTTGGCAAAGCTTGATGTGCTCAGATTTCAATCGTTGAAAATTATACACTTTTGACTTCTGAAATATTCATAGAGACCGATTTTGATTGACGTTTGTCCAAGCTCCCTTTAATTAGAATCATGTTTTCATATTAAAAATGTGTCAGGGAGCTTTCCTTCCATGATTATTGTTTTTGGTTCTCTCAATGTTGATATGGTTTTACCTGTCGAAAGTATGCCACGTCCTGGCGATACTTTGTTATGTCCTGAATACAAGCTTCATCCAGGGGGAAAAGGAGCGAATCAGGCAGTCGCAGCGGCGCACATGGGCGCTGACGTCCACATGTTTGGTTGCGTAGGTGATGATAGTTTTTCTCATCTCTGTCGAGATTCCCTTAACGCATCCAAAGTGCAGACTCAGTATATGGTAACATGTGACAAACCAACGGGATGCGCGACCATTTGTGTTGATGCCCGGGGGGAGAATATGATTACTGTGGCTAGTGGCGCTAATCTTCTCGCAAGTTCTGCACTGGTTCCTGATGAAATGTTGACGGATAGTTCTATTCTTGTTTTGCAAATGGAAGTACGACCAGAGGAAAACTGGCAGTTGATTGAACGTGCATCACAACGAGGAACACGCGTTATTTTAAACTTGGCACCTGCACAGGCTATCCCAGATCACATCCTTAAATCTCTTTCTGTCCTTGTGATGAATCAAATTGAGGCGACCGTCTTAGCACTTAATTTGGGATTTGATATAATCTCTCCTACGATTGCTGCACGTAGAATTTCCTCTAAATATGGGATTACCTGTATCGTAACTTTGGGAGCAGATGGTGCATTTGCGGCAAGCCCACAAGGAACATGGACCGTTCAGGCTCTCCCCATTACAGCGGTTGATACGACTGCTGCGGGGGATGCTTTTGTTGGCGTATTCGCCGCAAGCCTTGCAAAGGACATGACTCTTGATGAGTCCTTAAGGCGTGCAACGGTAGCAAGTGGTCTCGCTTGCACTTCAGTCGGCGCTCAAACCAGTCTTCCCGACGCTCAACAAGTTGAACAATATCTGCCTCTTGTACCTGCTCCTCGTCGTGGTGTTTAAGTGTTAGCGCCGGAG
>BBVC01000084.1 GCA_001192655.1 Caedimonas varicaedens | reverse complement strand
TATGTTGTTAGCTATAGGTCTTCAGAGCTTCATTGCGGATTCTGGCGTGTTCCAGATTATGAAGATCTTTCCATTGGACTCTGGCTTGTTCATACGATAGATATTCAGGCATCGTTTCTAACGCTTTTTTGAATGCAGAAAGAGTATCCTGATAAACGGTTTCAACATGTTGACGTAGATCAAATGATCTGACGTGAGACGTCACAGTGGTTGTTTTTTCTTCTACAATCTTCTTTTGATTGCGATTAATAATTCTCAGTGCCAATTCAGAGGCTGTAAGAGCTTGCTGTGTCATTGCATGATCTCCATTTTTGTTACTGGATCACTGAGTGGTTCACTGATGCATTCTGTGAACCACCCTCTAGCCCTTGCTGGATAAGGTTTTGAACCTAAGTGGTTCACTGGTTCATGACTAGAGAGTGAACCAGTGAGCCATCCCTCTTCGAGAGCAAAATAACAATAGATTTTTAGCATTCTGTAACTCCTGCAAATTGCCCCTTTAATTGTAATTTTTTTAACAATCGTTGAACTTTGCTTCTGTTAATGCTCTTGCCAACGTACTGTGCCAAAGCAAAGGCGGGGTTGATAGCCCCCTATAACGCGCAACAAGATGTTTTCTCCAACCCGAAACCAGAATCGAATGGGCATACGCGTTTCTCAAAAGGTCTGAGGTCTCATCCGGCGTTCCCACAAGAAGAAGGGTATTATTCAGCGCAACAAGCCTTAAATGGTATAATTTCCAATTAACTCGATGCAGGATTTTTCCAGAAAGAAAAAGCAGTTCTTTATGTTCAACCGGAAGATCAGCGAGCTTTTCCCATTGAGGAAAAGAAAGCGCCAGAAAAGTGAAGTGAAAGTGATTGGGAAGGGTAATCTCTAATTCATGGTCTTCTGCAGCAAGAAGGAATAGCTTATCCAAAACAGAACTCAAGGTTATTGGTGGAGTGCATTTTACGCCGCTGGCAATACCGTATAATTCACGATCATAAGGAATTTCCCTGAAAGTCCCGGCGAAGGGGTTCCGTTCCCAAATTCTCTCTGTTTCCTGAATTATTTCATCAATTTTTTTTGTCAGTGTATTCATACCAATTTATTCTATATTGAAATCTGCTGAATATAAAATTCTATAAAAAAAGACCCGGATTGACAATATCATCTGGAAGAAAGCCCTTGCAAATAAAGATGATCCCTCAACATCAAAAAGGGAGCTTTTGAATCAATAAGAAAAAATACAAAAATGTCAAAATTCTACCTGAAACCATTGCAATTTGGATAAATCAAGGCTATCAACAAGAAAGTCGCTTTACGATTTATTCAGAATTAAGTGACTACACTTCAGCGATCTGTTTCAGAAAAGCTGTGGGGGGAGCGGGCGTGGTGGAATTGGCAGACACACCAGATTTAGGTTCTGGCGACGCGAGTCATGGGGGTTCAAGTCCCTCCGCCCGCACCATACATGTGTAAAGTGATTAACGTTATAATTTTAGGCGCAGATTTATGGATATCACACAAACAAAGTCCGAAGGGTTAATACGGGAATTTAATCTGGTTATCCCCTCTCAAGAAATTGAAAAAAAACTGGAAGAGCGATTAGAGAAACTAAGCCTCTCTGTGAAGGTTGATGGCTTTCGTTCGGGAAAGATTCCCATGCCAATCCTTAAGCAACGTTATGCGTCACGTGTCAAAACGGAAGTTTTAGAGCACGTTCTGCAAGAAGGAACGCGTCATATTATCGATAAACATAAACTGCGGGTTGCTCTTCAGCCTAAAGTAGACACAAAAGACTACGAAGAAGGCAAGGCACTTGAATCTAAAGTTATCATAGAGCTTTTGCCAGATATTGAGAAAGTTGATCTTTCTAAATTTAAATTTGATCATTGCGTTTGTAAGGTCGATGACAAGGAAGTAGAAGAAGCTTTGGAAAGACTCAGGAAGAATCATACAGAATTCAAACTGGTCGATGAAAAAACCAAGGCGAAAAAAGGACATGCTGTTCACTTGGCATTTAACGGAACAATCGCAGGAAAACCCATTCCAGGGGGCGCTTCTGATGGGATGGATCTGGAATTAGGATCAAATACCTTTATTCCTGGTTTCGAAGATCAACTTATTGGATTGAAAGCCGGAGATAAAAAGGAATTTGATATTGATTTCCCTGCTGATTATCAGGCCAAGGATCTTGCGGGAAAGAAGACACATTTTTCTATCGAAATAAAAAATGTAAAAGAAAAAGTTCTTCCTGAACTTACTAAGGAATTTGCAGAAAAATTTGGAAAATCTTCTATTGAAGAGCTTAAAAAAGCTATTTCAGATCAACTTTCAGAAGAACACAGCTATATGTCCTTACTGGACGCAAAACGCAAAATTTTGGATAAATTTGCAGAAAGTTTCAAATTTGATATCCCGCAAGGACTGGTAGAGCTTGAGTTTAAGTCTATCTGGGAACAACTTCAAAAAGAAATGGCTCAATCTTCTCCTAAGACAAAAGATAAAAAAGAGTCTGAAAAAGATGAAACAAAGCTGAAAAAACAATATCAGAAAATTGCTGAGCGCCGTGTTCTTCTAGGTTTGTTGCTGGCTGAAATTGGTCGTGAGCATCATGTGACGGTGTCACAAAAGGAATTGGAAAAAGCCATAACTCAGGAAGTCAGGAAATATCCAGGCATGGAACAGAAAGTCCTTGATTACTATCGCTCTAATACCCAGGCTCAGGCAGCTCTGAGAGCGCCTATATTTGAAGATAAAGTTATCGAGCTCATTCTTCAAAAAGCAACAATCAATGAAAAACAGGTTTCTTTTGCTGAACTTAAAAAATCTGTTGACGCCATTACCCAAGAAGATGAACACTCATAAATAGGATACGCTCAAAGGATTTTAAAGGTTAGAAGAGGGAAATAACCTCATTGAACGGTAATACGCACAAGAAATAATAAATGGAGAAAACCATGATTGATGCAAAAGACCAATTTCAGAATACGCTCATTCCAATGGTTATTGAGCAAACCGCACGCGGAGAAAGATCTTTTGATATTTTTTCAAGACTTCTTAAAGAACGCATCGTTTTTTTGACCGGCGAGGTCAACGATGATGTTGCAAATTTGATTTGCGCGCAATTTCTCTTTTTGGAATCTGAAAATCCAAAGAAAGATATTTCTTTTTATATTAATTCACCCGGTGGCGTTGTCACTTCTGGTTTCGCTATTTTTGATACGATGCATTACATTCGATGTGATGTTTCCACAATTGTCATGGGGCAGGCTGCCTCTATGGGATCTTTACTCTTATGTGCAGGTATTAAGGGGAAACGTTATGCCCTTCCCAATGCACGCATAATGATTCACCAGCCACATGGGGGGGCTCGAGGACAGGCGACAGATATTGAAATTGCTGCAAGAGAAATTTTAAAAACACGTGCTCGTTTAAATGCAATTTTAGCTGAGAGGACGGGAAAACCCTTGAAAGTCATTGAAGAATCTGTAGAGCGTGATAATTTTATGTCGGCAGAAGAGGCAAAGGATTTTGGGCTTGTAGATGAGATTATTAATGTCCGCCCAGGGACAACTGACGTGAAAAAATAAAAATTAGCTAAAATTATTTTAGTTGTTAACGTTTTTTTATAGGGTTTTTAGGCATCCTGAGAATATGGTTCCTGAAAAAGAGACAAGACAAGAAATTTAATTTTGTTATACATTAATGAGCGTTCTCTTAAAAACAATGATTTAAAGTGGCTAAAATATGACTAAATCATCAGACGAACAGACGAAAGAAATCCTTCATTGTTCCTTTTGTGGGAAAAGTCAGCATGAAGTTCGCAAACTTATTGCAGGTCCCAGTGTTTTTATCTGCGATGAATGTGTCGACCTTTGTATCGAAATTATTCAAGAAGAAAATAAGGGAGCTTTGCCCATTTCTGAAAAAGGGGTCCCTTCTCCGAAGACTATCTGTAAGGTTTTAGATGATTATGTCATTGGACAAGTTCATGCAAAACGTGTTCTAGCGGTTGCTGTGTACAATCATTACAAGCGAATTGATACTTTTTCTAAGACTGCGGATGTTGAGCTTGCAAAATCCAATATTCTGTTGATTGGCCCTACGGGTTGCGGTAAAACCCTGTTAGCCCAAACATTAGCGCGTATTCTTGACGTTCCTTTTACAATCGCCGACGCCACAACACTGACCGAAGCAGGTTACGTTGGTGAAGATGTTGAAAATATCATCCTTAAACTTTTGCAATCTGCAGAATATAACGTTGAAAAAGCTCAGCGTGGCATCGTCTATATTGATGAAGTAGATAAAATTTCTCGTAAATCTGACAATCCATCGATTACGCGGGACGTGTCAGGAGAGGGCGTTCAGCAAGCGTTATTAAAAATCATGGAAGGAACGATTGCTTCTGTTCCCCCTCAAGGAGGTCGAAAGCATCCTCAACAGGAATTTTTGCAAGTTGATACGACAAATATTCTTTTTGTTTGTGGAGGGGCGTTTGCGGGACTTGAAAAGATTATTAGCGCTCGCGGTAAAGGATCATCTATTGGGTTTGGGGCTGATGTAAAATCACCAGAAGACCGCAGAACAGGAGACCTTCTGAAAGATGTAGAACCAGAAGATCTTTTAAAATATGGTCTTATTCCAGAATTTGTTGGGCGTTTGCCTGTTGTGGCGACGTTAGAAGATTTGGATGAGCCTGCCTTGATTCAAATTCTGCAACAACCCAAAAATGCGATTGTAAAACAATATCAAAAATTGTTTGAGATGGAAGAAGTAAAGCTAACCTTTACAGAAGATGCGTTATTGGCTATAGCACAACGGGCAATTACTCGTAACACTGGTGCCAGGGGCTTGCGTTCCATTATGGAGGATATTTTGCTTGAAACCATGTATGAACTTCCAGGGAGTACTGGCATTGAAGAGGTCGTTATAAATCGGGACGTTGTTGAGGGTCGCGCGCAACCTTTGTTAACCTATAGCAAAAAATCTGAGCTAAAATCAAATCAAGGTTGATCTGATTTTAACTGGGGTTATTATGATTTTCCAAATGAGGATATGCCATTGAAGAAAGACATTCGTCTTGAAGTTCCCCAAGGGGCCTTACTGCCAATTTTGCCATTAAGGGACATTGTTGTGTTCCCCCATATGATTGTCCCCTTATTTGTGGGACGGGAAAAGTCAGTCAGCGCTCTGGAATCTGTTATCAAGCAAGATCAGAGAGTTTTACTACTGACTCAAAAGGATGCGTCCAAAGACGATCCAGCTCCTCGTGATTTATTTTCTATAGGAACGATTGGACATATTTTGCAGTTATTGAAACTGCCGGATGGGACTGTCAAGGTATTGGTAGAAGGGACGCAACGTGCCCGGGTGCTAAGATTTACAGAAACGGATCATTTCTTTCAGGCCTATGTTGAACCGATTGAAACTTCTACTCCCCAGGGAGCTGAAAATGAAGCCCTCATCCGCACAGCTTTATCTTTCTTTGATCAATATATTAAGCTCAACAACAAAATTCCACCGGATGTCCTAGTTTCTATTTCCAAAATCGATCAACCTGAAAAATTGGTAGATACCATCGCCTCTCATTTAACGCTTAAAGTCTCTGAAAAGCAGAAGATCCTTGAAGCTTTGGATTTTAGCGAGCAACTGGAAAAAATCTGTAATTTTATGGAAGCCGAGATCAGTGTTTTACAAGCTGAAAAACGTATTCGTAATCGCGTCAAACGCCAGATGGAAAAATCTCAGCGCGAATACTATTTGAATGAGCAAATGAAAGCTATTCAAAAAGAATTAGGCGAAACTGAAGACGGACGCGATGAGATCAGTGAACTTGAGCGACGTATCAAAAAAACAAAGCTTTCCAAAGAAGCGCAGACCAAAGCGATGTCCGAGATTAAAAAGCTTCGCACGATGAGTCCGATGTCAGCTGAAGCAACGGTTGTACGTAATTATCTTGACTGGCTCTTAAGTATCCCCTGGAAAAAATATAGCAAGATCAAAAAAGATTTGATCCAAGCGGAGAAAATTCTAAACGAAGAACACTATGGGCTTGAAAAAGTAAAAGAACGTATCTTAGAATATTTGGCCGTTCAAAGTCGGGTAGGAAAAATCAAGGGGCCTATCCTCTGTCTTGTCGGTCCGCCAGGTGTTGGCAAAACTTCCCTGGGTCGCTCCATTGCGCGCGCGACGGGTCGTGATTTCGTTCGAATGTCGCTGGGTGGCGTACGAGATGAGGCCGAAATTCGGGGTCATCGCCGCACCTATATAGGATCAATGCCAGGAAAAGTTATTCAAGGGATGAAGAAAGCAGGTTCATCTAACCCTCTCTTTCTGCTGGATGAAATTGACAAGCTGGGTTCAGATTGGCGAGGAGATCCTTCCTCTGCCCTGCTGGAAGTACTGGATCCCGAACAGAACAATACTTTCAATGATCATTATCTGGAATTGGATTATGATCTTTCCGATGTTTTGTTTGTCACGACGGCTAATAGCCTGCAGATGCCACAGCCGTTACAAGATCGTCTGGAGATTATTCATGTTTCCGGATATACGGAAGACGAGAAAATTGAAATTGCTCGTCGTCATCTTATCCCTAAAGAGCTTAAGGCACACGGACTGAAGGAAAAAGAATGGTCGATCGATGAAGCATCCTTGCGTCAGATTATACGCCTGTATACCCGCGAAGCGGGTGTCCGTAGCCTTGAACGTGAGATTGCCAAGCTTTTACGCAAAGCAACAAAAGAAATTATGACGAATAAAGTTGAAGTCATTCGCGTAACAGAACAGAACTTAGGTGAATTTCTGGGCGTCACCCGTTTCCATTACGGAGTCTCTGAGGAAGAAGATCTGGTTGGAATGACCACCGGTCTGGCATGGACTGAGTTTGGGGGAGATCTTTTGATAATTGAAGCAGTTATGTTGCCTGGAAAAGGAAAAATGACTATTACAGGCAAGTTGGGCGAGGTGATGCAAGAATCGGTCCAGGCAGCTGCCAGCTTTGTGCGTTCTCGTGCTGCCCACTTTGGCATTCAACCACCGATTTTTGAAAAAACAGATATTCACGTTCACGTTCCGGAAGGTGCGATTCCCAAGGATGGTCCTTCTGCGGGGGTAGCCATGTGTACATCGATTCTTTCTGTACTGACAGGCATTCCTGTACGCCGTGATGTTGCCATGACAGGTGAAATTACCTTGCGCGGCCGAGTTCTTGCTATTGGGGGTCTTAAGGAAAAGTTGTTGGCAGCGCATCGTGGTGGAATTAAAAAAGTTTTGATTCCTTATGATAATGCAAAAGATCTTCCTGAAATTCCGGAAAATGTGAAGGAAGGGCTTGAAATTATTCCCGTCAAGACAGTGGATGAAGCGATGGGGCATGCGCTTGTTCGTGTCCCTAAACCTATTGTTTGGAATCCACCAGCCAATGATCCCCTACAATCCTCTCAGTCCACAGAAGAAGATGATATTCAAAGACATTAATTTGATCAATCAAGCTAACTCAAATTTTTACATGCAGTACATGAGGAAAATATAATGAATCGACTTCTTTTCTTCATTTCTGTTTTATGTTCTCTTTCTCTTCAGGCAACTGAAATATCTCATGATGACGACGAAGAAATCAGGGTGACTGCTCCTCTTTTTGAATATGAAGATATAGCTAAAAACCTTTAAAATGGTT
>BBVC01000083.1 GCA_001192655.1 Caedimonas varicaedens | reverse complement strand
TATGTTGTTAGCTATATTAGAGATCAACTTCAGAGTTGGAACCCCTGGACAGAAATTAAGGTTTCTTCATCCAGACCTGCACAAACATGGCATTTGCATTGGCATATTTCTTCAGGGCTTGCCAAATTGGAAGATCAATTTCCGCCTCACCAGTATCAATATACAATTACGCGTCTTAAGGACTTAGAGCCTGTTCGCTCCACATTTAATTTTGCGACTTACCAACTTCATATTCAAGAGAGCAGCTCAGGGAAGTCTATTGATTTGCCACTTTATGTGTTTTATCTTACTGACCCTAAAAAATGTTCCTTGTCCCATTAAAGGCAATCCCTCTGATCAGTACGCGACGACAAAGTAAAATCTTTCAGGAATTGTCACCTAATGTCCCTTTGAGAAGTGTATCATTCGATTTTAGATTTTTTCTGTTTTTCTTAAAATGGGGAACCTTGGGCAATTTTTTCTTTCCTTCCTGCGCGTTTGACACCTGTGTTCTCTCAGTCCCTGGTTCTATGTTTTCTTGAACAGGGAGTGGGGTCACAGGTTGCTTTGGTTCTTCTTCTCTTTCTTGAGGGTGTATTTTCTGTCCTGCACTAGCTGGTTCGAGAGGCTTAAAATCCCGATAGATTTTCTTCAGTCTATTGTATGTCCTCCAAACAAGCCGATGACGAAAGGGATTGGCGGGATTTGTGGAATAAGGCCTTGTAATAAAGTTTAAATCATCGTTGCTGTTCTTTTTTTCGGCTTCACTGCCTTGAGCAAGATTTATTCTTGCCGTTTCACTTGATCCTGAATAAGCGCCTGTTCCTTCTGGTCCGTGACTAATCAGAACACAGGCAATAGAATTTTCAGAACGAACTAATACATTTTGTCCTGTTTCATCAACAATAGTGAGGGGAGTGTGTACCGCTTTACTTAAATCTGATGCTTTACGGGCAGCTCCCTGCTCTCCTTCAATTCCAATGGCGTAGGTCATATAATAGCCAAATCCGTCTTTGGCTATTGCTTGAGGTAGTCCAAGCGCTCGATAGGGAATAATGCCCTGTACTTCGTTTTCAACAGGAGAACCTGTTCCTGCAGGATCAGCGGGACAGGGAAGGGCATTGTTGTGTGCAAAATATGTTTCAAGAGCTTCTATGACTTCTTTTTGGTGCTCTCGAGTTTTCTTATGGCGTGCCTGTTCAACTTGATGAGTCAGAAAGGGAAAGGCAAAACCACCCAGCACACCCATGATTGCCAGAACGATTGTCATTTCCAGCAAGGAAAACCCAGCGGAAGAAGATTTTATACTGTTATGGCGCACCCAGTTTATTGCAATTGAAAATAGACGATACATGCGGGTTTTGTCACTTTGGTGTTATAGTGGCCGTCGTCAGTCAAACATTTTTCTTCTGTATTTTTCCCTTGTAGTGCGCGAATCTTTCCTGTTTTAGGATTACCATCATCAGCTTTCTGATCAAGATGCATGGACTGAAGCGGCGTTAACAAAGCACCATCACCACTCTGGCCATTTGCAGCGCCCAGAACAATCCAGTGTCCCGGCATATTTTCAGGTTCATATTGAATCGTAAAACCTCCCCCTATTTTGGAAGCCGGGGCACCATGACCAAAACCAAGAGGAGCATTCTCTTCAATTTTACCGGGATCAGAAATTAATTGAGCTGCGGCTAAATGGCTCCAAAAATGAGAAGCCTCTGCATCAGGGGAAAGCCCCTGACCATCAATCACCCCGTTATTTTTTCCGTTGGTCAGCCCATCCTTGATCTGCAGAGAAGCTTCATCATAATCCCCGGGCAGGGATTGATAACGATCCTGAAAAGTCGCAACGGCAAGACGAATCTCATTAACCTGGGAAAGAACATTTTTGAGACGTGCGCTTTCAATAAGGTCACCCCCTTTAAAAAGGACACCACCGATGACAAGACCAATGATCACAAGAGCAATAGCAAGTTCAATCAAACTGAATCCTGCCTGGGATTGGGATATGCGCTTCATACATTTCTCCTATCTTTTTGCAGAGTATCTCTAAAGTCAAAAAAATAGGCAACAAAAAAAGAGTTATGTCTTTAAAAGTTTTGTATAATTTCTGAGAATCTGCAATGCAGGAGTGTCAAATTTGGAAGGAACCGGCTCTATTTGTTCAAGCCAGGCAAAAATATCACCATCATCACACTGAAGAAGAGCATCCAGATCTTCAAGCTCCTGAGCGCTTAAAGAAGTCGCATGGGTTTTTGCAAAGCTTCCCAAAATTCGATCTGCTTCTTTTCCGCCACGATAACAGGCGCGGTATAAGACTCTTTTCAATATTTTTTCATCCTGCACGTTGGTTTTCCTTCAGAAGCTGTGTTAAGGCTGCCACCACTTCTGGTGTTGAGAGCGTCTGAATTTCCGATTTGAAAAGCACCTTGACATGATTACCCCGAGGAGCAAAGACCTCGGGTGGAGAAGCTTTGGACCACAGAACAAGGGTGGGGCATCCAACGGCTGCTGCCAAATGTACAGCCCCTGTATCATTCCCAACTGTGGCAAGAGCATGTTTCTCAATTTCTCCAATTTCGAGGAAAGAGGTTTGACGGCTTAGATCAACGGCCTGAGGAGCAACAGACATAATGTACCGGATCACATCTTCTTCATCAGCTCCCCCCACAAGAACTGGTGTTATATTCTGGGTGCCTATCCATTGGGCAAGCTCTCCATAACCCTGGGCAGTCCACCGCTTGTAAGCTCCTGTTTTTGAGCTACCTGAGATAAGAACAATAAATTTTCCGGGCAGGTTAAATCTGCGAATATCTGACTTAAGCCAGGACATATCAGGGATAAGTTCTTGCTGACCCCGCAAATCCAGTCCAGCTATTTTTAACTGGTCTGCAAAGCGGGGGAAAGCATGAAGTTTTCGACGATCAGGTCGGTGTTGGGGATGAGAACATCCCGGCGCAATACCCGACCATTTGGTCTGGGTTCCTTTTCCTGAGAAGCAAAAATACCATGAGGTTCGCCTTGAATTTTGAAGATCAAAAACCCAATCAAACTTCCAGCTCTTTAGCTTGCGACACAGTACCCATAATTTTAAGGGATTTTTAGAACGTCTATCGATCCAAACATCATCAAAAAAATGAGTTCTCCGAGCAAGAGTCTCGTATGTAGAACTTGTGAGCAAGATAATATGTGCCTGGGGAAAGGATTTACGGATAGCAGAAAAAGCGCCCATCGCATTAATCATATCCCCCAGAGCCCCATGTTTGATGACCAAAATCTTCATAAGTTATTTTACTTTTTCTGTTAAAAGTTCTGTGTAAATCGCAAGCGTTTTTTCGACCATCTGGTCTTTTGAAAAAAAACAACGAATACGTTCAACCGCTTTTTGCCCTATTTGTTTCCTGTGGGGAAGAGGCAACGTTAAAAAAACTTTTATTTTTCTAGCCAATTCTTCAGAATCTCCTGGCTGCGTCAAAAAACCTGTCACACCCTCTTCAATAATTTCGGGGGGGGCGCCATGATTGGTCGCAATAACACATCGCCCCATAGCCTGAGCTTCTGCGATAATGCGACCAAAAGCTTCGGGATCTGTGGATGTATGAAGAACAAGATCTGCAAGAACATAAGCAGCCGGCATATCTGAACAATGAGAAATGATGCGAACGCGATCGGAAATGCCCAGAGTTTGTGCGAGCGTCAGTAATTCTTGTGTATAGGACTGATGATCTTTATCAGAACCTAAGAGAATTAAAAGACCCTTGAAATCTTTCAGCAAAGAGATCGCCTTAAGAGCAATCGCTTGTCCTTTCCATCGCGTGAGTCTTGCTGGCAGAAGAAGAAGAGGAGAAGCATCATAAATCTCCCAGTTTTTCCTGAGATCTCGGACACGTGTTTTCAAACTTGTATCTGAAAGATTAAAAAGAGAAAGATCAGCTCCCCTGGGGATAGTCTGAATATGAACAGGTTCGACATAAGAACGATAATGACGTAGGATATGTTCGTGAATAAAATCCGAGATTGCAATGACTCGTGCACCACGCACCATAATTGAATTATAATATTTCTTTGGAAAAGTATGATAATTATACGTTCCATGAAATGTCGTTATAAACGGAATATTTTCCAGACGAGCCGCCCAAAAAGCACTCCATGCTGGCGCTCTGGATCGCGCATGGATAAGATCAATAGAATGTTCCTGGATTATTTTTTTAAGACGATAACTATTTAGCATAAGCGTCAGGGGGTTTTTGGCATTCAGCGGTAAGGAAAAGTGAATCCCCCCCAGATGTTCAAGCTCTGATACCATGGTACCGCCGGACGAGGCAATAAAAGCTTTTCCACCCGCGGCGATAATAGCTTCAGCAATTTCCAGACTTCCTTTTTCAACCCCCCCCTGTGTTAATGAAGGAACGACCTGAAGTATTCTTTTATGATTTAAGAGAGAAAAAACAGGAGAATAACTTGACAATACGGACAATTTATCTTTACTTTTTATAAAAACTAAATTATTGCTAACTTTGCGAAAAATTAATAAGTAATAAGTTAAAATCTAATTGTATAGTACTTTAATTATCCGGAAAGAGAAAGTGAGAAATTTAAATGGGGTTATTAAGTTTTTTCAGTACGCTTCTGAAGACCCATCGTAAAATAGCTCTTTTTGGAGCCGTTGCTATTATTTTTCTCCTGGGAGCACTCGTTATCAAGGAAGTATTTTTCCCTTCCAAGCTTCCAACTCGCTTGTTGAAATCTATTACGATTGAGGCTGAGGCTGTTCGCACTGCATCTATTTCACGCACGATTACGGCTGTGGGAACTTTGCGTGCAAACCAGTCTGTCACGGTAAAGCCTCTGGTCAGCGGACAAGTTTCCAAAATCCATGCAGAAGGTGGTCAGGAAATCAGATCAGGTGAAGCCATTCTCAGCATTGATGACCGCAAATATCGCAACAAACTTAAGGAAGCTGAGGCGAAGCTCGCATTTGCCGAGCTTGAATTTAATCGTTATGATAAGTTAGCTGCACAAAATCTTGGCAAAAAGAAGCTTCACGAAAGAGCTATTGCGGACCAGAAAGAAGCCGAAGCTCTGGTAGACATGGCTAAGAAAGAAATTGAAGATTGTGTGATTACAGCTCCCTTTGAAGGCGTGATCAGTCTGAACGATATCAGTATTGGCGTTTCGGTTAATGAGAATACTGAACTTTTCACTATTGTCGATGTCGATCCTATCAAGATTGATTTTCGTATTCCTGCACAATATTTACAGAATATTTCAAAAGGTCAGAGTGTCCACGTTGTCATCGATGGCTTTTTGGATAAAAAATTTGAAGCCTATGTCGAAGCCATTGATGCAAAAGTAGACCCCAATTCCCATACCATCGCGGTGCGCGCCAATATAGACAACAAAAGCAATTTGCTTAAACCGGGGCTTTTTGCGCGTATTGATCTTCAAGTGGGTTCAAAAGATAATGCAGTTGTATTGCCTTCTTCTGCGGTTCAGGTTAATGGCGATGAAGAATCCGTTTACAAATTGACGTACTATCCAAAAGAGAATACTTTTGTAGCTATACGTCATCCAATTGTAACGGGATTACAGGAAGCAGATAAAATAGAAGTGTTGCGCGGAGTTGAGCCAGGAGATTTAGTTGTAACAGTCGGGCAACTGAAAATCAGAGATGGCGCTCCTGTTACTTTTGAAGGAGAAAAAGAATATCTCGATAAATTTAAGGAAGAAGCTAAAAAAGATAAATCTTCTCCAAAAAACGCAGATAAAAAGTGATTCTTTTTGCGCAATGAAATGGGCTTCATAGAATGAAATTAACGAATATTTGCATAAAACGTCCCGTTCTATCGACCGTTATGTCATTGGTTATTATCCTGCTCGGAATTGTTACCTGGGGTCGACTTCAGGTCAGACAGTATCCCAATGTGGATGAGCCGCGCATTTCTATCGTCACACAACTTGAAGGCGCCAGCCCAGAAATTATTGAAGCTCAAATTACTAAGCCAATGGAAGATGTCCTGAATGGGATTGAAGGCCTGTATGAAATGAATTCTTCCAGTGAAGTGGGTGAGAGCCGTATTAATCTGACATTCAATCTCAAGCGCAATATTGAAGATGCTGCAAACGACGTACGAAACCTTATCAGTCGTATTCGGGATCGATTGCCCAATGATATTTCTGAACCTCGCATCAAGAAAGCAGATGCAGATGCTGCTGCCTTTATGCAGCTTGCTTTGTACTCTGACCGCTATAATGTCAAGGAACTGGCTGATTATGCCCATCGCTATCTGGAAAGTCAGCTTGAAGTTCTCAATGGAGTATCAAGTGTTGACGTTGTGGGGGGTGGTCAATATGAAATGCAGATTTATCTCGATCCCGTGAAATTGGTCGCTTATAATGTTACAGCTGAAGATGTTGCTCAGGCTCTCAAGAAACAAAATATTAAAAAAGCTGCGGGACGTCTTATTTCATCAAGTCAGGAAATCACCGTTACGACACGTGCACCTTTGGTGACGGAAAAAGACTTTAATAATCTTATTGTTTATGAGAGAGAGGGGTCTCTTGTACGGTTGTCAGATGTTGGCCGCGCAAAATTGGATTCTATTGACACTCGAAATCGTGTACGCTTTAATGGTCGTCCTGCGGTTTCCATTGCTTTAGTCAAGCAATCTACGGCAAATCCTCTCGAGATCGGCGAACAGGTAAAAAAAACACTCGTCAATATCAAAAGCGCGTTGCCCAACGATATGAACTTGGAAATTGCTGTTGATCGTACACTTTTCATTGACCGCTCGATCAGCCAGGTCTATCGCACACTTCTGGAAGCGACAATCCTGGTTGTGTTAGTTATTTTGGCTTTTTTAAGATCTTTCCGTGCTGTCCTTATTCCTGTCGTCACGATTCCTGTTTCCCTGATTGGAACCTTTGCCCTGATGTATTTCTTTGGATTTACCATTAATACCCTTACTTTATTGGCGCTGGTTCTTGCCATTGGGCTAGTGGTGGATGATGCCATTGTCATGCTTGAAAATATTTATCGTCACATTGAAGAAGGCATGAAGCCCATGGAAGCGGCTTTCAAGGGTGCACGGGAGATTAGTTTTGCTATTCTGGCCATGACTATCACACTGGCCGCTGTTTATGCTCCTATTGCGCTTAGTTCTGGGCAAACGGGTAAATTATTTACGGAATTCGCGCTGACTTTGGCAGGGTCTGTTTTGATCTCGGGGTTTGTCGCCCTGACTCTTTCACCCATGATGTGTGGACGTCTTCTGATTGCCCATAAAAAGGCAGATGAAGTTCATCGCGAAAAAGAAGGTTGGCGTAAAAAGTTTGATCTTTTTGAGCTTGCCTGCGAACAATTTTTAAAGAGTGTTGAAGAAAAATATGGTGCGTTTTTACACAAATGTCTTACCCAGAAATTTTCTTTCTCGCGCTATTCTTTTTCTATACGGAATTTAGTTCTTTTCCTGGGTCTGGCGGTTGCTTTTGGCGCTTATCTGACTTATCAGAATATTCCGACAGAGCTTGTGCCCAAAGAAGATCAGGGTATCGTTCTTGTGCAAGGGATTCCGCCTTATGGAGCTAATCTTGAGTACGTTGATAAATACGTAAAGAAAATTGATGAAATCCTGAAACGGGATGCTCCTGAAATTGTCAAAAAACTATCGACATCCAGTGTCCCTGGCGAATCTTTCAGTTTCTGCGTTTTAAAACCTTGGGAAGACCGAAAACGGCGCAGTCAGGAAATTGTAGAAGCTTTACGAGAACCTTTATATGAAATTACAGGAATGAACGCAAATCCCAGCGTGGGGGGAAAATCATTAGTCGGCGGTCTGACGGATAAACCTTTTGATATTATTCTACAAACAACCAAGTCATATCCTGAATTGGTTCAAATGGCTGAAAAGCTGGAGAAAGCCTTACACGATATGGGGATGTTGCAAGGACTTTATTCCAACTATGGCTCTGAAGGGCAAGAACTTGTTGTGCATGTCGATCGAGACAAGGCTGCTTCTCTGGGTGTCGATGTTTCTGTCATTGCGGATACTCTTGATACTCTTATCAGCGGTCGCTCTCCCACTAAATTTGAACGCGATAGTAAACTTTACAGCGCCAAATTATGGGTTGAAGAAGAATATCGCCGCAATCCCGAAGATGTGGTGGGGCTTTATGTGCGCGGCATCAAAAATAAGACGGAATCCATGGTTCCACTGTCTGAGCTTATCACTGTAGAGAAAAAGCAAGCGCCGACAGCCATTGCTCACTATGGCGGGTTAAAGTCTGTAAACTTTAGCGCCAAGCTTAAAGAGGGGGTCAGTCTTGGAAAAGCGCTTGAAACGATTCAAGAGAAAATATTTGACGTCTTGCCAAAAGCAGATGCACGGCTTGAATTTACAGGAGAAAGTCGTCGATATCTTGAAGAGAGCTCCAATATTCTTTTGATTTTTGGTTTAGCATTAGCGTTTATTTACCTCGTATTATCGGCTCAATATGAAAGTTATGTCGATCCTTTAATTATTCTATTTAGTGTTCCGCTCTCTCTTGCGGGTGGAATTTATCTTCTTAAACTTAGCGGCCAAACCATGAATCTTTACAGCGAAATTGGACTCGTAACACTCATTGGATTGATCACTAAACATGGAATTTTGATTGTCGACTTTGCGAATAAGCTGAAAGCTGATGGACTGGATCGTGTAGAGGCTGTGGTTGAAGCTTCTCGACTGCGGCTTCGTCCAATTCTGATGACAACTTTTGCTATGGTATTAGGGGCTTTTCCTTTGGCTTTCACATCAGGTGCAGGAGCAGAAAGCCGCCGACCCATCGGAATCGTCATTGTTGGTGGGATGACATTGGGAACGATTTTTACATTGTTTATTGTGCCTGCTATTTATACCTATCTAAGCCGAAAAAGAGCAGCAGCCGATCTCACAGGATTTAATACATCAAAACAGGAAGAGGAATTCTGGGAAAAATAATGAACCAGGTGCGTCTGATTTTCGATCGAAAACGCCAATCTTTTCTTAAGTCACGCGCTATTTCCCTGCATCAAGATAAAAAATCCTATTTTCTTCATGAAGAAATTGAATCAATTTTATTAGAGCGTCTAGCCTATACTCGATATAAATTTCCCAAAGTTTTATTGACGGCGCCGGTCAGTCAGCATTTTATCAAAAACCTTTTATCTCAGGGACATGGAAAAAGTTGTTTTGTGGAACTCTATCCTGGCATCATTTCTCCTTTTCAACAAAAGAAAGGCACCTGTCCCGTTATAGGAGACGAGGAAAATCTTCCTTTTCTGGAAAAATCTTTCAACCTTGTTATTTCATTTCTGGGACTACATCAGCTGAATGACGTCATGGGAACCCTGACAAGATCCCACTCACTCCTTGATCGGGAAGGACTTTATCTGTCTGCCTTTTTTGGGGGAGAAACACTTCTTGAATTGAGAGAATCTCTTTTAAGCGCCGAGATTGAGATGACGAATGGAGCCTCTCCTAGGGTGCATCCCATGATTACGCCAGAGGATGCGATGATGCTTTTCAACAATGCAGGCTTTAAATGGCCTGTCATCGATCATGAAAAAATCAACATTATTTATCCTTCTCTCTCTTCCCTATTAAAAGAGATTAAAAGCATTGGAGAAAGTATCAGTTTAATAGAACGCACACGCAAGCCCTTATCAAGACTTATTCTGAAACGTGCAGAGACTATTTATCAAGGCACTTTTGGCACAGCAGAGGGAAAGCTAAAAGCAACGGTTGACGTTATTTTTCTGACAGGCTGGACATAAAGAATGAAAGACGGACAAACGTATCAGTTGTCTCTCTACCGGCATTTGAAAATTATCCAGATGTATTTTTTAAGGGGCCTCAAAACACCTTTGAGATGCTTTTTATCTGTGTCAACAAAAAATGGTAGGCGATGAGGGATTTGAACCCCCGACCCTCTCGGTGTAAACGAGACGCTCTCCCGCTGAGCTAATCGCCCTAAAAATATGGCCTGAGAATAACTCAGGCCATATTCATATACGATCTTAGTCGTAAAGAAAAGAGTAAACTAATCCTTACGATCCAACTGCCTCTTTCAGACCCTTACCAGGAGTGAATTTAGGCCGACGTGTTGCTGGAATTTTAATTTTTTCACCTGTTCGGGGATTGCGTCCTTCAGTAGCAGCGCGATTAGCGACACTAAAAGTACCAAATCCAACCAAGCGAACTTCTTCTTTCTTTTTCAAAGAAGAGGAAATAGCTTCGAAAACCCCATCCACTGCGCGTGAAGCGTCAGCTTTTGTTAATTTGGAAATAGAAGCAACTTTTTCTACAAGATCATTTTTATTCACGGTTATATCCCTTGCTAGCGTTGATCCAATGAATGTTAGATACTAACACTCAGAAGTCTATTAGACTCCTTATGCGCCGTCAATCCATCTTCTTCTTCAAAATATACTTTTTTGTCCAAGTTTATGGAGGAAATTAAAGACAACAAGGAGAAAAATACAATAATAATCAAATGATAGCTGTTTTCACCTCAAAACAGGGTACTGTTTCAGAATTTTTATTTTTTTAGTAAAGAATTGAAAAAACTTCTAAAATAGTTTTATAAATGAATATGATCAAAATGAGGGGAGGATAAAAAATGGTGAGATATATGCGTTCAATTTCCATTGTGATCTATATGATGGGTGTTGTGGGGATAAATATTTATGCTTCTGATGATAGAATAGAGGAAATAGACAACCCATCTGCTATTAAATTCAAATCGTTTGTTTATGATCCTTCTAGCAAGAGGTTTGACGGAGACTTTTTTGAAGAAGCAGGGCATGTTTTCAGAGAACTTGGAGCATACTATACTGGAAAATATAAAAGAGTAGTGTATGAAAATTTGCCTCAAGCCCAAGATAAGCTTAAATCTGTTAGCATGGACTTCGATAAAAAAGAGTTGAATACGTTAAGATCACAGAAATGGGCGCTTGAGGAAAGAAACGAAAAGCTTACAGATAAAGATTTGGATCGTTATAAAACACTTAAGAAGCAAGAAGGTGAAATTCTTTTACAAAAAACTATTATTGAACGGTTTGATGTTAAAACACAAAAATATGATAAACGTCGTATTATGATGACAGATATGAGTGAGTGGCTTCAAAAGATTTTTTATTTAGCAATGCTTCAACCTCACAATTTTTGTATTAACGATTATCCCTATTACATTTCAGAAACTGATGAAGTATACGAGCGCAAAACGATCTCCTGCAATATATCACCAGAACAAATCCGTCTCTTCTCAAAAATTAAGCCTGAAGGAATGGAAGGTATTAACCTGAAAGAAATGAAAAAAACCTGCGATTATGTTTTTACGTTCTTGGATAGATATTCCACTCAGTTATTGGGAGAAAAATCAGATCGAATTAAGTGCGTTAAAGGCTATATAAAAGCACAAGCATTTATAAATAGTAATAAATTTGATCAGTTTCGTCATTTATTAAAAGTGAATAATTCCTTTTCTATAGAAAATGTAAGTAACATGAATAAGATTTTCAGTATCAAGTCTTTAAGACAAGCTAAGAAAGTCATGGAAAATGAAGTAAAGCCCCTGGCTCAGTTTTATGACTCATTCGTTGAGACGTTAGAATCTTTTCAAAAAGAGATTGAGGAACGAAATAAAAAAGATACTGTCATTCAATAAATTATACATTGTGAAAAATGCTACTGTGTGAAGAGTCAAGAGAAAAATAAGAAAGTTAAATTTTTAAGAGTATTAATTCCATAATTTATTCAGGAAAAGAACAACATTTTAATGTGACATTTAACTAAAGCCAGATTAAAGAGATTTTAGAAAGTTGAAACTTGAGGCTTTCTATCCATATATTGTATCTTTATAAAAATATAAACATTCTCTAGGTAAGAATCTCTTTTAATAAATTTTATCGATCAAAAATTATATTATAAAATATAATTTGACTTATAGTCATTATACTGTTACTTTACTTGTCAGAATTCAATAAATAAATTGTTAAATATTAGGTTCTCTATGAGAAAAATTACTTTATTTACAGGTATCTTAATATCATTTTTTCTAAGTGAGAAATTGTTATATGCGAGTTCATTGAACTCCCTTGAGTATGAGGCAATAAGTTTCCTCCCTACAAGAGTAAATAATCCCAAATATCAAGCTGTTTTGAATTTAGCGAATGAATTTTATGATTTTTGCAAAGATGCTCATCAAGCCTTTGAAGAGTCTCCTTCTTATAATGAGAATCAGGAATTGGCTTATCTTCATAATATTGGAACCTCTGCACTCATAGGAGCAGGGATCGTAGACATTGATCGAAATGAGATGTCTATTGATGCAATTTTATGTAAGGTCCTTCTTTCTCGTCTCGAATACATAGGGAAAAGATCACAAGAATTACTTGAGACAAAGGAATATTATAAACGTCATCATAAATTACCTGACAACTACTTCCTGGGAACAAGTCCGGAGTGTGTCTCTGAACTTCCTGCGAAAAAACAAGTAATCGCTAAAAGGATTCTTGAGGGATATCAATTTATGAATCT
The DNA here is from genome assembly GCA_001192655.1 of Caedimonas varicaedens. Taxonomy (GTDB): domain Bacteria; phylum Pseudomonadota; class Alphaproteobacteria; order Caedimonadales; family Caedimonadaceae; genus Caedimonas; species Caedimonas varicaedens. The sequence goes on along the minus strand of BBVC01000083.1, from coordinate 148 downwards.
TATATAGCTAACAACATATAAAACGGTCATATTTTATTATCCTGAAATAATTGCTCGATAGAACACCTTTTTTTGCGTCTAATTGCTTTTGCTTGTGCCCATTTATGCTCGATGGGATTAAAGTCTGGAGAATAAGGAGGCAGATACA
>BBVC01000082.1 GCA_001192655.1 Caedimonas varicaedens | reverse complement strand
TCGGATAATGCCACCTTTCATAGGGAAAAGCGATGCAAAAAGCAATTGCTGAGGCAGGGCATATCGTGCTGTATCTGCCTCCTTATTCTCCAGACTTTAATCCCATCGAGCATAAATGGGCACAAGCAAAAGCAATTAGACGCAAAAAAAGGTGTTCTATCGAGCAATTATTTCAGGATAATAAAATATGACCGTTTTATATGTTGTTAGCTATAATTTATTGATATCAGCAAGGCGAAGCATTGCTCTTAATCGACTGCGATGGGACGACATCCGTTTAAACATCTTCCAGTCGTAGCCATAATTGGACATGCGATCCGCGATCAGGTAATCCACGATCTGTTGCTTTTGAGCGAGGGTTAAATCCCCGTGATTTGAGTAAAATTGATCCTTCATCATACGCACTCCGTATAAAGTAAATAAACGTTACAGCATCATATTAAAGAGTTTACTGAGAGGCAGACAAGGGCTTACGCCTTCTCTTCCAACATTCTGGAGATCAAAGCCCGTTTTTCGGCGAGAACATCCTGAGTCGTCTCAACGTTGGCATCTGCCCAGTTGCGGACGTAATCAGAGATCAGCGTGACATGATCTTTCAGATGTTGAAGAGAGAGGTCGGATAAGCCTTCGTCTTCTTCTTCGTGATCGGTGCAAAGCTCGTCCATTTTATAGGTGTCAACCATTTTCAGAACCGAGTCTAAAGCATAGGTTAAGTCGCGGACGAGGCGTTCTTGATACGCCTGTTTGCGGATGAGGACGATTAGCTTTTCTTCTTCTGTGCGAAGCGTGTTGAGAGCATTGGCGATTATTTCTGTTGAGACAGAATTTTTTACTTGAGATTCTTCCGAAGAATTTATATGAATCAAATCAGTCATAATTTTAACTAGTCCTATAGTTAAGGTTGTGATCAGTGGCGTTAGGGAGATCCTTAGTTTCCCTAATGTCACGTAACTTTACCGTCCCTTGAAAACAGTCGTCAAGTCATTTGTTCACTTTTTTATCAAAAAAACGTTGAAACAGAGCCCTTTTTTATAAAATAAATATTCTGCCTAGCTCCCAAGACAAAGGGACGGGCTTTCCTTTAAACATTCATCTCGGTGTGGCGTTTTACCTTGAGGGGGGGTCTCTTGTGTCCCGTGACAGGGAGCAGTAGAATAAGCTCATTCCTGTAGTTGCAGTACAGGAATATTGCAGAGCATTTCAAGACCTTTTTATCCAAAGATCTCATAAAACGATTGTATCCCGCCTAAGGGATTGTTGCAATACTATGGGATGAACAAAGATGCTGGAATGGCACTCTCGGAAGGTTAAGCTCGGCGATCTGAAAGATTACGACCATAATCCTCGCCATATCTCCAAACAGGCGATGGAGAAGTTGTGCGAATCTTTGAGAGAAGACGGCTATCACCAACGCCTGATTGTCAACACTGACCTCACGATTGTCGGCGGACACCAGAGAAAAAAAGCTCTTCTGCAGGCAGGATTTTCTCCAGAAACAGAAATGGAAGTCCTTGAGCCTTCCCGTTTTCTAACCCCTGATGAAGTGGATCGCATTAACATCCGCGACAATCTGTCCTATGGTGCTTTTGATACGGATCTTCTGGCCAATCGCTTCGATCCCCAAACCTTGTCAGACTTCGGCATGTCCGATGATCTGCTGAAGAGTCTGGGCATTCCCTCCGTGCTGGACATGATTGAAGAGCAACCTCTCCCCACAATCCCCCCCGAACCCAAAACCAAACTTGGCGATATTTATACCTTGGGCACCCATCGCCTGATGTGCGGAGATAGTACCAACCCAGAACACGTTGCCAAACTTCTTGCGGGCAACGCCCCCATCCTGATGGTGACCGATCCCCCCTACGGCGTTAACTACGATCCCGAATGGCGAGAAAGAGCCGACAAAGGGGTCGATATCCGAAGCACAGGAAAAGTCCTGAACGATGACCGAGCCGACTGGACGGAAGCCTATAAATTGTTCCCCGGCGATGTCGCCTACGTCTGGCATCCTTCCACCACCACCCATTTGTTTGCCCAGAATCTCGAAGCCTGCGGATTTACGTTGATCAACCTCATCATCTGGTCAAAACAACATTTTGTCTTGAGTCGAGGAGATTACCATAACCAGCATGAGCTTTTGTGGTACGCCAGCCGTCCCCAGAAGAAACAGAAGAAAGCTGACAAACCAAACTACACCTTCACCCACGAACCTCTGTGGTACGCCACTAAAAAAGGCAAGAAGCATAACTGGCAAGGGAAGCGAGACCAAACCACCGTCTGGGACATCGCCAATAATAACAGTTTTGGCAACCCGAACACCGAAGAGAAATTCGGCCACGGCACTCAAAAACCTCTGGAATGTATGCTTCGTCCTATCCTGAACAACACCGCCAAAGGCGAAGGCGTCTACGATCCCTTCTGCGGATCAGGAACAACTTTGATTGCCTGTGAGAAGTCAGGACGAATCGGTTACGCCATGGAATTGTCGCCCACTTATGTGGATATGAGCCTCGCACGGTGGGAGAAAGAAACCGGCGGGAAAGCCTTTCTGGAAACAGGGGGGGGGTGACACCAGAAACCCTATAGGAGAAAAAAGTGATAAAAGAGCATAAAACCATTATTGAAGAACTCAAAACATTGGCCTTGAACGATGAAGCGATTACCTATGATGACACGCTTCATATTCCCCTCTTGATTGAAGTGATTGGCAATGGCTCTCCGGTGAGTGCTTTTGCCGCGCAAGCCCATATCAGTCGGAAGACTTTTTATGAATGGCTTAAAAAGCATCCTAAATTTAAACGTGCTTATGAACGTGCTTTGCCTGAAGGTGAATCCGTTTTCGTCAATATTCCTCTTCAAAAACCAGAGCTTCCCTTTCCCTACTGGCACATCCGTATGCGTAATCAATACCAATATGGCAAAAAATGTGTTGTTGACAGCATGAACAGCGATTCAGCCCTCGAACGTCTCAAGGGAGCGCGATTGACCTTTGTGGAGGGAGAGCTTGGCATCAGCGAATACGCTCAACTGGTCACCACCATTGTCACAGAAATTAAAGCCTCCGAACTGGCGCGGTCTTTAGATGAAGCCACCCTGGACGGACTCAAGGATATTAAAACCATGAACAAGGAAGAATTGAATGAACGGATCAACGTGCTTATCCGCTCCCTTGAATGCAAGGGCTAAGAAGATTGAGGAACTGAAAATGCTCTACGAACGCCATCAAGAATTAGAAAGAGCCGAACAATCCCTCTACGTCTTTTTACAGCAAGCGTGGCGCGCCATCGAAGGGGATACGCCCTTCACAGGAGGTTGGCACATAGAAGCCATTGCTGAACATTTGGAAGCCTGCTTTAACCGGCAGATTCAACGCCTGTTGATTAACGTCCCTCCCCGATCTTCAAAATCATCCCTCGTCTCCATCGCCTTTCCTGCCTGGGCATGGATTCACAATCCCGAAGAGCAATTTATTTATGCCTCTTATGCCGCCTCGTTGTCTTTGGCGCATTCCCTTAAATGCCGCCGTCTGATTGAATCCCCCTGGTATCAGAACAACTGGGGTCATCGTGTCCAACTCTCAAAGGATCAGCGGTCAAAAGGCGAGTTTCAGAATACGCGGGGAGGACATCGCATTGCCACCTCTGTGGGAGGAAGCACCACAGGACGGGGAGGTCATATTCTGGTGTGCGATGACCCCAATAATGTGCAGGACGCAGAATCAGAAGCCAAGAGAGAAAACACCTTGCAATGGAAGTCGCAAGTCTGGCCGAGCCGGTTTAATAATCCTAAAGAATCTTGCGAGATTGTGATTCAGCATCGGGTTCACGAGCAAGACATTTCGGGCATGATTTGTGATCTGGATACAAAACAGGAATGGGTCAAGTTGATTTTGCCCATGGAGTTTGAATCCTCCCGTCACGCTAAAACCGTGATTCTCCCCTCCAGCAAAGGCAAGGTCTGGCAAGACCCACGAACAAAAGAAGGGGAATTGCTCTGCCCCGAACGCTTCGGCGAGAGACAAATCACCGACTACAAGAAAGAACTGGGCGCTTATGGCTATGCGGGACAATACCAGCAACGTCCAGCCCCCGCCGAAGGAGGCATCTTTAAGAAAACCTCCTTCCGTATCTGGTGTGAGCCCTCTCTTCCTACGTTTCAGCATATTCTCTGTTCAGTGGACACGGCTCTCTCGACCAAAGAAGAATCCAGCTATTCCGCCTGCACCACGTGGGGGCTGTTTGATTATCTGGGTCATACCCATGTGATGCTGATCGGACTGTTTAAGGGGCGGGTTCCGTTTGATGAGCTTTGTGAGAGGATGCGCACACTTTCCAAAGATTATCGGGATAACGGACGCAAACAGGTCATCCCCGATGGTCGGCATCGTCCTGACTTTTTTCTGGTGGAGGATAAAAGCGTGGGAATTCCTTTGAATTCTTATCTCCATAAAATGGGCGTGCGGACGGATATGTTTAACCCGACCCCTTACGGCGATAAAAAGTCCCGCGCCCATCTGGTACGGTATTATCTGGGACAGCACGGTCTTGTGTGGCTTCCCGGACATGAGAAAGAGAATTATGATCGCCTCTTTGAAAGCGGCCGTCTCTTTTTAGAGGACGTCCTTTTGTTTCCTAACGGTAAATCCAATGATGTCGTAG
>BBVC01000081.1 GCA_001192655.1 Caedimonas varicaedens | reverse complement strand
AGCTATATATTGTGACGTTGATTCCCAGCACACGACAAATTCTCTCTATACGCCGCAACTGGGAAGAAGACGATCCTGACGTGAGGCGCATTGAATACTTCGTGCAATATACCCTGTTTCCGGGGTTTGGTCTTTACGGGCTGGGATACGCTCAACTGCTGGGAAGCAATGTCCATGCCTTGACCAGTATTTTAAGACAGCTGATCGATAAGGGGATTTTGAGCAATTTCCCCGGGGGATTGCGTGCCAGTGGTCTGAAGATTCCTCAGAACGATAAGCTGATCGGTCCCGGTGAGTTTGTGGAGGTCAACACGGCGGGATTCCGTTCGTTAAAGGATAGCATTATTCCTTTGCCCTATGGGGAGCCTTCGGTGGTGCTCAAAGACCTTTACGAGATGCTGCGCCGTCAAACTCAGGAACTGTCGTCAGCGGTTGAGCTCAACATCAATGAGCAAAGTGGCAATACCCCTGTGGGCACCATGATGGCGCAGGTGGATGTGGCGCACAGGTTACAATCCTCCATTCTTAAATCTTTGAAGCAAGCCTTGAGTCAGGAATTAGGGATTTTGTATCGTCTGTTTGGACAATGTCTTCCGGACACCCCTTATCCCTTTGCGGTGGTGGGAGGGCAGCATCAGGTGATGCGGGCGGACTTTAACCAAAGTCTCGTTCTCGCCCCCACGGGCAACGGCATGCTCTCAACCTCGACCCAACGCATTGCCCATGTACAGGAATTGCTGAAACTCTCCTCCCAAGCCCCTCAATTGTTTGATCTTCGGGCGGTTTACAAGCGTGCCTGCAAAACCCTGCAAATTGAGAATATCGATGAGATTATGCCCCCGCAACAGGAGGTTCCGTCCTGTGATCCCGCAACCGAAAACGCCAACGCCATGAAAGGTTTGCCCATTAAAGTCTATCCGTGGCAGGACGATGACGCCCATATCATCACCCATAGCCCTTTTGCTGAAGAAAATTCTCAGATTAAAGCCCATATCCAGGATCATCAGGCGTCCAAATATCTCAAAGAGATGCAACAGAAAATGGGGATACAACTTCCTCCTCTAGACACGTTACAGAACAATCCTGAGTTGGAAAATCACATTGCCCTGATGACAGCACAAGTAACAGAGCAACAACAAACTCAAACCTCCCCACAGCCCGTTGACCCCAACGCGGTGTTGATGGCGGATATCAAAGCCAAAGAAGAAGGCAACCAGTTGAAATTTGCCGAAGCTCAACTGAAAGCCCAGACCGAAGCGTTTAAAGCCCAGCTTCAGTTTGAGATGCAAAAACATAAGCTGGAAGTGGAGCAACTGCTCGCCGACCAGAAGAATGCCGTCCAGTTACAGATTGAAGGCATGAAACATCAAAACGAAGGAGACCTTGAAAATGCCCAGGAATTCTAAAAAGCCCTCTCTCCCACCTCGTCTTCAAAAGAAGACCAAGCAAGGACAGGGAGGTCAGAAGCTTACCAAAACCTTAAAGCAGGTTCCCGTGAAAGAAGCTGTCAAGCCCGATGGGTTGCTGTCTGCCCTTGAAGATAAAGCCCGTGATTTTGTGAAGCTGCCGGCTAAACCAACGACTAAACCAACGACTAAACCGCAGAAGCTGGCCGCAGGAGGGGTGGCCAAGATTCGGCTGGGGCAAAGCACCCCGTCAGGAAAGCAAAAAACCCTCAAGCCCAGGAAAGGATAGAGACATGGTAGATGCTTATGCGGAGAAGATGCAGCAACAATTGATCAAAACCATTGCCGAGTGCGCGGACGTTCTCAAGGACGGCTCGTGTGAAACGTACGACATGTACAAATTTATGGTGGGCAAGATTCATGGGCTGGAAGAAGCCTGGGCATTGTTGCAAGAGGGAAAGAAAGCCTTCCATGAGGGGAAATTATGAACGCTCTGAGTTTTATCGCCCCAGAGGAACGGTCTCAGGCACGTTCCCTGATTGAGGACAGTCTTGGTTTTTCCTTACCTCCCCTGAAAGGCCGAGAGATTGCCGTCAAGCTGTGGGTTCGAGAAGAAGACATCATCCTCGGGGTCAACCCACAAGGACAAGAAATCAAGTTGGCTGTTCCCCAAACGGTTTATTGCGAGGATAGGTCGCATAGCTGTGCAGGCCTTGTCATTGGACGAGGTCACCCTTGTCCTGAAGATAGCGTTCAGGTGGGTGATTTTGTTCTCATGCCCCGTTATGAGGGAACAAGTTGCGTGATGAAAGGCGTACCTCTGCGCCTGATCGCCTTGGATAAATTGTATGGGGTCATTCAAGACCCTCAAAGAATCAGTCATTAACAAAAAGGAGAAGAGGAGATGGGATTATTTTTATCCAACGATTACGAGGAAGTTATGAGCCGTTTGGTGGAAGGACTGCCCCGCCCTTACGGACCGCATGTGCTGTTAAAGCTCTACACCCGTGAAGAAACCACCGAAGGCGGGATTATGCTGCCCGAATCGGTGAGAGAAGAAGCCGTCTATCAAGGCATGGTGGGGATGGTATTGGCTTTAGGACCGAATGCTTACACCGGAGAAGAATTCAAACATTGGCAAAAACCTTGCGTCAAAGACTGGGTTTTGTTCAGACCTAACAGCGGCGTGCGTTTTAATGACCAGAACGTGCCCTTGCGGTTGGTGTTTGATGATTGCGTCCTCGCTCCCGTGAAAAACCCTGCCACCATTACCCGTTAAAGAGGAGGAAAAAATGACAGATGACAAAACGCAAGTGCCGTTAGATGAAGAGCAGCCAGAAGATATTCCTGACGAAGAAATATCCTCAACCCAAACAGAAGAGGGCGCGTCTTCTGAGGAGACAAGCTCCCCTATAGTCGATGAAACTCAAGTCTTTTATCACAAGACTATTTCCCGTCTCAAGCGAGAAATGCTCCGCGCTCAAAAAGAAAACGCCACTCTGAAAGAAAAGCTGAAGCACAGTGAACAAGTCTCCTCCCAAATGGGTCAGAGCGCTTTGGAAAGTTTTAAGGCGAACGCCTTGACCTTGATGGAAAAAGCCAAAGCCGCCAAGAAACACGCCCATGAGGTATCGGATATTGAGAGCATTGTCCTTGCCGATGAGGAACTCGCCAAAGCGGCCGCCCAGTGGCAATGGGCGCAAACGGTGCCTCTTCCCTCCCAACAGAACCCAGAAGAATCAAACGCTTCTGAATCTCAGGAAGACCCGGATCCTCATCCGGCCACGCAAGCCTGGGTTTTAAAAAATCCGTGGATTAATCAGGAATCCTCTTTGTTTCAGGGAGAAAAAGCTTCCGCAGTGATCTCTTATGCCACAGCCTTAGAACAGCAACTCGTGGCACAAGGACGGGGACATGAAATTAACACGCCGTCTTATTTTAAAGATCTGGATACTTTTGTCCGTTATTGGGATGGTCTGCAAGGAGGACATAAAACCATGAAACCCGTCACCACAGTCGCGCCAACCAAAGGAACGCCGTCAGAGGGAGGACAAAAACACAAGGATGCCCTCACGGCAGACGAAAAAGAAATCTGCCGGACGATGAATATTTCAGAAGCGGGATATTTGAAACAAAAGAAGGCGCTTGCTTTAGAACGCGCGGGTCAATTTTAACAGAGAAGGAACAAAACAATGGAACAAGAACATCTCGGTGGGGTTTCCACTTTACCAGCCCCTGTGACAGAGACCTCTTCTGTCCAGGAAAAGAAAGAAAAGAAATCCGGCAAGGGGCGAGAATCCCGTTTGCGGGAAGACCAGATTCGGGCGTTTTTACAATCCACTTATCCGGACAAGCTGTATTTCCCCACAGAGGATATTCCTCGGGATATGGACTACCGGTGGGTGAGAGAAGAATGTCGCGGGATGACGGATCTCTCCCGTATTTCCTATATGACCAAGAAAGGATGGACACCGGTTCCTTTTTCCCGTCATCCGACTTTTCTTGCCGACACCAGCTGGAATACAGGGTCATGCAAACCGGATGTGATTCGCATCGATGGCTTGATCTTGTGTGAACGCCCCAAAGAATATGGCGAGATTGAACGCAAGGCTCAGGAAAGACAAAACAAGACGATGATGAGCAGCATTAAATGGGTGGAGGGGATGGATAAGGAAAACCAGAAAGAATACATCAACAAAACAACCATCAGTCAGTCGGAAGAAGAGGTTTAATGACGAGTTATACCAACGCTCTCACGGGAGGGCTGATTCAACCTTCCAACATGAGCTATGTGGCGTACAGTTTTGCAGAAGACCTGAGGCTGGCATGGCCGTCTACGTTTGGGAATAATCCCAAAGTCACCGCCAGCATCATGGATTTGACGGCAGAGAAGGACGGCTTGAGCATTATTCTTCCGGACGCACGGTCTGTTTCTGTAGGTCAGAATATATAGCTAACAACATA
>BBVC01000080.1 GCA_001192655.1 Caedimonas varicaedens | reverse complement strand
CCGATGTTGACAGTCATGGAATAATCCTCTTAAAAATTATCCATAATATAACCATTTTAAAGGTTTTTAGCTATATGATGCTCCTTTCTCATTGGCATTTATGATCTAAAATCTCCTCAATCAAGTAGTCTAAATTATGAGGAGCATTATATCATGAATGCAAATAGAATTAATGACGTGTACTGACTAAACTTATCGTCAAAGAAAAACTCGGGAACAAAAATATTCCCGAGTAGTTTTGAGTTAAAAAGAGCTTTGAAGACGCCCTAGGGGAAGAAATTCTCTATGAAGCTTGAGCAAGACGCTCAATTTCATCCTTGATCAATAATTTTCTATGTTTTAAATTTGAAATGATCTGAGTATTTGGAAGTGGTCTCAAGTATTCAAGAGAGATATAATCTTCTAATTGAGAATGTTTTTCTCTTAATCTATCAATATGAATAAGTATAGACATCTTTACCTCCTACAAAATTTACTTGATTAGCAGACAATTTTAAAAAGAATTATACAATAATTATTAAACTACATCTTAAGGGTAACTCTTTTTTAACCTACTGTCGAGAGCTGCGAGTCAATTTTGAGAAAAAAATTCAGACACTTTTTCGGGGGGTTACGAACACTCTCTCACTTCTTGAATAAGAATTCTGACAATTTATTGAAAAAGAAAGATATTTTAAATATTAAAGTTTTTATGCCCGTCTAGTCTCAATATTTAAGGCCTTGCAGGCTTTTCTGGCCAGATATTCCCTGATGAAAACATATTTTTACACTATTTGTACTCTTGCGTGCAGGAGATGATACGATTATAACAAAATCAGATATTTTCAAGGCGGGTGTAGCTCAATGGTAGAGCAGAAGCTTCCCAAGCTTACGACGAGGGTTCGATTCCCTTCACCCGCTCCATGTGTCTGGTTGTTTTCTCGCCCTTTAAAGGGGAAAAAGGTAATTTATTCTAGAGTATAATCCATATGACAAATAACTTCAAAAATCTGCACATCCTTACCCATCCTCTTATTCAGCATAAATTGACCCTGATGCGTGACAAGAATAGAAGTGCTCCTCGTTTTCGACAGCTTATGCGAGAAATTGCTTTGCTGATGGGATATGAGGTGACACGCCATCTTCCGACCATTTCGCATGAAGTAGAAACACCTTTGGCGCGTTTGCAAGCCACGATGATTGAAGATGAAAAGGTTGCCGTTGTTCCTATTTTACGCGCCGGTTTGGTCATGGCGGATGGTCTTATGGATCTTTTGCCTACGGCACGCATAGGACATATTGGTCTTTATCGTGACCATGAAACCAAACGTCCTGTTGAATATATGGTTAAAGTTCCCTTAACCCACAGCAGAACTTTTATTCTGGTAGATCCTATGCTGGCAACGGGCTATTCAGCTGTTTATGCAGTAGATATCCTTAATCAACGAGGAATTGAAGATCATAATATTCTTTTTCTCTCTTTAGTGGCCGCACCTGAAGGTGTTAAAGTATTTTCTGAAGCCCATCCCAATGTCAGGGTTTATACCGCAGCTTTGGATGAAAAATTGGATGAAAATGCCTACATCGTTCCCGGATTGGGAGATGCGGGAGATCGCCTGTTCGGCACGGAGTAAACATGTCCCTTATCAGCAAACGTCTTTTATCGGTCAAACCATCCCCTACTCTGGGAGCAACACAACAGGCGGCTGAGCTTAAAGCCCAGGGGAAACATATTCTTTCTCTTTCAGCGGGTGAACCTGATTTTGCAACGCCCGCCTGGATTTGTGATGCCGCTACGGAAGCAATGCAAAAAGGTCAAACACGTTACACGGCAGTAGGTGGAACACCTGAGCTTAAACGAGCTATTGCTGAAAAGTTCAGGAAAGAAAATGATCTTCAATACGCACCTGAGGAAATTATTGCCTCTTCAGGGGGAAAACATATTATTTTTAATGCTCTTTTGGCAACACTTAACCCGGGAGATGAGGTCATTATTCCTGCTCCCTATTGGGTTTCTTATCCTGACATGGTGACCATTGCTGAAGGAACCTCTGTCCTTGTTCCTTGTCCAGAGTCTCAGGGGTTTAAAATGACACCGGAACAGCTAACGCGCGCGATTACTCCCCGAACAAAATGGCTTATTCTTAATTCTCCCGGAAATCCTACAGGTAGCGTCTATTCCAAAGATGAACTCTTAGGGCTTGCAGAAGTATTAAGAGCGCATCCCCATGTTTATATCCTTTCTGATGATATTTACGAACATATTCTCTTTACAGAGAGTCCATTTTGGACTTTGGTGCAACTGGAGCCTCGGCTTAAGGAGAGAACCCTGACAATGAATGGAGTCTCTAAATCCTATGCTATGACAGGCTGGCGGTTGGGATATGGAGGCGGTCCCCGCCAGCTTATCAAAGCAATGACCGATCTTCAGTCCCATAGTACGTCAAACCCTTGCTCTATTTCCCAGGCTGCAACCGTTGCTGCTCTTCAGGGCAATCAGACATTTCTGAAAGATTGGCGACAATCTTTTAAGAAAAGAAGAGACCTTGTTATGGAAGGGGTTAGAACTATTCCAGGTCTTTCCTGTGTTGTGCCACAGGGAGCTTTCTATCTTTATCCTTCTTGTGAAGGTATTTTGGGTAAAAAGACGCCTCAGGGTCATGTCCTTTCCAATGATGAAGAGGTATGCCAGTATCTTCTGGAATCTGTGGGTATCTCTGTTGTTCATGGCGCTGCTTTTGGTCTTTCTCCTTACTTCAGAATATCTTACGCAACAGACGCCAATACGTTAAAAGAAGCGTGCATGCTGATTGGCAAGGCATTCAGCGTTCTTAACTAAAAAAACAATTGGAATGATAATGAATAATGTCCACATCCTGCCAGCAACTCTTGCTGATTACCCTACTATTCAAAACATGGCACGCTTTTATGTTTATGATTTGTCCCGTGAGTGTGGGTTAATTTCAGAAGATTGGGCGATACCTTCAGACGGACTTTATGAAAGCTTTGACTTCAAAAATTATTTTGAAGAAGCAACAAGGAAAGCCTGGCTGGTGAAAGTCGCAGATGAACTGACCGGTTTTGTTCTTTTGAATCAAGCTGGAACATCACCGGAAACAAAATGGAATATGGGTGAGTTTTTCATTCTTGCAAAATTTCAGGGTCAGGGTATAGGCAGAAAAGTGGCTCACCAAATCTGGATACTACACCCAGGTCACTGGGAAGTTTCTGTTATCCCTGAGAATAAGTCTGCTTTGAATTTTTGGCGTAAAACGATTTCCACATATACAGGAGATTGTTATAGAGAGGAAATAAAAACCATTGATTATGATCAGCATCAACCGAATCGAATTATTTTCAGCTTTGATTCGCGCCAATGAAAATTAAGGGATTCTCAATCCTCGTGGGTTGCCACGGCAAGAGCATTATTTGTAAAAGATTGTGACCTTGGCATTTGTGAGCCATAGAGTACTCGAAGGATCATATAAACTTTTTGGTTTATAAAGTAGTGTTCCACCTGTTAGATCTTCAAAAAAAGATGTAAAATCATCATCCTGAGATTCATTCAGCGCAGAATTAGGGTCGAAATTGACACCCCCTTTAAGTTGTATAGGTCTCGAAGTGTCTTGGGCTTCAATGTGAATGCAAGAGCACGGACTCTCCACAATACTATTATAAAGAACCAGTTTTATCGTTTCTTCCACAAAGCAAACGTCGTTAAAAATATATTTTGGAGCCGTCATCTCAAGAGGGTCAGTGAGCCCATCAGGCATCACTTTTTGATTGTATAAAATAAAAGCTGCTGGTGCTGTTTTCTTGTGAAAAAACTCCGACGAAATGGGTATAATAGGTTTACTATCTCTGCTTCCCAGTGTTGCCATGGCATCTATTGTTTCTAATTCGTTAAATACAGGCTTTTCAGGTGTAAATCTGATTCTTAAAATCTGATGTGATTCAAGGTCATTACCAGAAAACTCTTTTTCAGAAGAAGATGCCTGAATTTGAGCCATTGACGCCAAAACCCACACAACCATTATTTTTTTGTAGATAGACACGGTAGCCCCCTTTTTAATTATTATCCCAGGAAAATGACAAGCTTATGCTAAAAAGGCAAATAAAAAGTTAAAATATGTGCTTGTATTTTCGATCCATTTCAGGGCTGAGAATACTATTGCTTCAATTAGGCAATAAAAAAGAGTATATCATTTCTTTGGAATGGTGCGCGTGGAGATTTTTTGGAAGTGAAAGCAGTTTATATTAAAAGTTATGGATGCCAAATGAATGTCTACGATTCTGAACGTATGGCTGAGATTTTGGCGCCTCTGGGTTATCGCACCGCTTTAAAGCCTGATGAGGCAGATCTCATTATTTTAAATACATGCCATATTCGCGAAAAAGCGACTGAAAAAGTTTACTCTGATCTTGGCCGCATCAAGGAAATTAAAGATGCAAGAATTGCCGCAGGACACCCCCTTCTGATTGCTGTTGCGGGTTGCACAGCCCAAGCTGAGGGAGAAGAAATTATGAAGCGGGCAAAATATGTAGACATGGTTTTTGGCCCACAAACCTATCATCACCTTCCTGAAATGTTAGCTCAGGCTGAGCGTCGTCGCTCAATGGGTGGTGGCCCCGGGCGAGGCGTTCTTAATATTGATTTTCCGGAAGAAGTAAAATTCGATTATTTTCCTGAAATCAGTAATCCCCAGGGAGCAGCTGCTTTTCTGTCTATCCAGGAAGGATGTGATAAATTCTGCCATTTTTGTGTGGTGCCGTATACACGAGGTGCAGAATACTCTCGTCCTGCAGCTTCGGTTCTGAAGGATGCACGTCTTTTAGTCAGCAAGGGTGTGCGGGAGATCACGCTTTTAGGACAAAACGTCAATGCCTATCATGGCGAGGCACCCCAGGGTAAGGTCGTGTGGGGGTTGGGACGACTTATTCGTGCTCTTGCAGAAATTGAAGGACTAGAACGTATTCGTTATACAACCTCGCACCCCAAAGATGTGGATCAGGAACTTATTGAAGCTCATCGTGATGTGAAAAAATTGATGCCTTATCTCCATCTGCCAGTTCAATCAGGATCTGACAAAATTCTTAAGGCAATGAACCGTAAGCACACCATTGCCGAATATCTTGCGATCCTTCATCAATTCCGTGAAGTTTGCCCTGATTTGGTTTTTTCAAGCGATTTCATTGTAGGATATCCTGGAGAAAGTGAAGAAGACTTTCAAGCGACTTTGAATTTGGTGAAAGCAGTGCATTACGCCCAGGCTTATTCTTTCAAGTATAGCCCACGCCCTGGCACGCCCGCTGCTCTTATGGACAATCACATCTCTGAAGAAGTTAAAACTGAGCGGCTTGAAAGGCTGCAAAGCCTTTTGAGAGAACAGCAAACAGCTTTTAACAAGTTGATGATCGGGAGGATTCTACCTGTTTTATGGGAAAAACCAGGACGACATCGGGAACAACTCATCGGCCGTAGCCCTTATCTTCAATCGGTTCATGCTGAACTAGATTCATCTTTCATCGGCTCTATTTCTTCTGTAAAAATTGCAGGTGCCACTCTCAATAGCCTGACAGGTGAACAGCTCACCGTTTGATATATAAGGTCTCGACCTATTCCTGACGTTTTGATTGACGTGAAACTATTCTTTTTGGTTTAACCAAATCAGAAATAATCCCCCGCAAGGTGCGTACTTCCTGTGCTGTAAAGGGAATGCGAGAAAACATCGTATGAATAGAGCGCACCATTTTAGGACGCTTATGTGCCGTCCGAAAGTACCCTGCCTGATCAAGCTCACTTTCCAAATGATCAAAAAAATCAATGAGTTCCCCTTTTGTGGCAAGCTCGCTTTCTCCCTGCTTTAAATGAAGAGGGGAAAGTGTTTGGGCTGCCTGATACGTCTCATAAGCGACCAGTAAAACCGCTTGCGCAAGGTTGAGAGAGCTGAAATGTGGATTGAGGGGAACTGAAATCGTTCCGGTACACAGCGCTACATCTTCGTTGTTCAGTCCAGCACGTTCAGGGCCAAATAAGACGCCAACATGCGTGTTTTCTATTGTATGCTGAAGCATGACTTCCGCCGCTTGGCGGGGTGTCATATGAACCCCTACCATGTCGCGAGGGCGGGCTGTGGTGGCATAAGTATAATGAAGATCGGACAAGGCATCTTCTGTTTTTTCAAAGATCTCAGCCTGTTCCAGAACTTCATCAGCGCCTGCTGCAAGTGCGCGAGCGTCCTTGGAAAGAGGGTCAGCCAAAGGCCTGACCAGCCGTAATCGTGTCAATCCAAAATTTAACATTGCTCGGGCTGTTGTACCGATATTACGTGCCATTTGGGTTTCAATTAGAATAATAACAGGCTTAGGCATCGTCGTCATGCAAGAGGTGATCATGTTCGTCGCCAGGTTGTGCTTGCGGGGGAATCAAGCAAAAGTACCCCGTGAGCCGCGAGCATGTCGCGAATACGATCAGATTCTATAAAATTTTTCGCCTGACGTGCCGCTGTGCGCTTGTCAATCCATTCTTCTATCTCCTCAACAGACAGCTCCTGAGACGATGATTCTTTTCCCTGAAGCCAGGACTGGGGTTCGCTTTGTAAAAGCCCCAACACTTCTCCACTTGTCCACAGCGTATGCTGCAAGAGGCTTCGCTGTGACCCTGTGGGAAGTTTATAGATCTCACTGGCTAGCGAATGAAGCCGGGACAGAGCAAGAGGTATATTCAAATCATCTTCCAAAGCTGTCACGACCTGCGTGTCTATTTCTTTTGATAGAGCAGGAGAATGTCGATCAAAGTCTTCCAGAGCACCATAGAGTCGGTTCAGTATCGCGCGTGCGCGAGGCAATGTTTCGTCTGTCAGATCGAGTGGCTGTCGATAATGGGTTAAAAGAAGAGCAAGCCGGATTGTTTCTCCACGAGCTTTCTGGAGAAGATCAGTCAAAGTGATAAAATTCCCCAGTGATTTTGACATTTTTTCACCATTGATGGTAAGAACACCATTATGCAACCAATACCGCGCGAATGTTCCTGCTCCATGAGCACCAGTACTTTGCGCAATCTCATTTTCGTGATGGGGAAAAATTAAATCTTGTCCCCCCGCATGAATATCAAAACTTTCTCCCAGGTGTTTCAGACTCATGGCAGAACATTCAATGTGCCAGCCTGGTCGTCCGTATCCCCAGGGACTCTCCCAACCCGGTTGTGTCTCATCTGAAGGTTTCCAGAGAATAAAATCTGACGGATCCTTTTTATAGGGCGCTACTTCTACACGGGCGCCCGCAATCATATCTTTGCGACGGATATGAGAGAGTTCACCATAAGAAGGCAGATTGGGAACGTGAAAGAGGACATGCTCCTGCACCTCATAGGCAAGCCCCTGATCAAAAAGCACCTTGATCAAGGCAATCATCTCAGGGATGTGTGTTGTTGCTCGCGGTTCGATTGTGGGTTGAAGAGCGCCCAGAGATTGACTGTCTTCATGAAAAAAACGAGTGGTTTCTTCTGTCAAAACTCCAATGGATTTTCCTGAAGTCCTGACAGCATTGATGATCTTATCGTCAATATCTGTAATGTTGCGGACATACGTTACATCATAAAATTTCTTCAGAAATCGGTAAAGCACATCGAAGACAACAACCGGCCGGAAATTTCCCAAATGAGCGCGATCATAAACAGTAGGACCGCACACATACATGCTCACGCGATCTGGGTGAAGAGGCCTGAAGAGCTCAATTTTTCCAGTAAGGGTATTGTGCAGACAGAGTGTCATAGAAAAAACTCTCTTACGTTGTTATGCCCAGAAGACGTTTCTCCACTTTTTCTCGTCCGATCAGTGGAAGCAAGTCCTTCATTTCCGGGCCATGAGATTCGCCTGTCAGAGCTAAACGCAAAGGCATAAAAAGTTCTTTCCCCCGACGCTCTGTTTTTTCCTTCAAAAGTCCTGTCCAATCTCTCCATGTTTCAATCGTCCAGGGCGCTTCTGGTAAAAGTTCGAGAGCCAACTTAATATAATCGTGATCCTCAATTTTCGGAACAACTTGTCCCTGGCATATTTCCTGAAAGTGATGAAGATCAGACAGTTTATTGAGATTTCCATGAACGGCTTGCCAGAATGTTTTATCCACATTTTCTAGAGAAAGCTCCTTAAGGCGTGGTGTGACTTCTTCGTATAACCAGTGATGAAGAAGTTTTGCATTTAATCTTTCCAGCATTTCCACCGAGAATCTTGGAGAGGAACGACCAAAATGGTTCATGTCAAAATCCTCAACCAAATGATGAAGAGAAAGCGCTGGCACGATATCATCCGACGTTCCTAATTTTACAAGATAACTGGCAAGGGCGAGACTCTCCAGCCCTTCCGTGCGTAGGGAATGAAGACTGAGACTACCAAATCTCTTTGAAAGAGACTCACCCCGTTCACCCACTAACATGGGGAGATGACCAAACGTAAATGAACGCGCATCAGCGCCAAGAGCCTCAAAAAGCTGAATCTGAACTGCCGTATTGCTGATATGGTCTTCACCCCGCAGAATGTGAGTAACTCCCAGTTCAATATCGTCAACAACAGAAGATAAAGTATAAACAGGCGAGCTATCTTCCCGAATGAGAATAGGGTCACTCATGGTATTGCGTTCAAACCTTAACTCTCCCCGCGACAAATCATTCCAGGCAATGGGGTCTGATTTCAGTAAAAAGCGCCAATGGGGGGTGCGTCCTTCGTCTTCATACTTTTTTTTCTCATGGGCAGAAAGCTTTAAGGCGGCCCGGTCATAAACAGGGGGCAGACCCTGTGTGCGCTGTAAGCGACGCTTAAAGTCAAGCTCAAGCTGCGTTTCATAGCAGGGATAAAGCCGCCCTGCCTCTTTCAACTTTTCTGCGGCAAGACTGTACCGATCCAGCCGTGTGGACTGCACATGAAACGCATCATAAGACATACCCAGCCATGCTAAATCCTGAAAGAGAGCCTGGGTATATTCATCTTTTGAGCGCTCTAAATCTGTATCATCCAGCCTGAGAATAAAAGTTCCCTGATGATGCCGCGCAAAGAGCCAATTGATAAGAGCCGTGCGGGCATTCCCAATATGCAAAAGCCCCGTAGGACTGGGAGCAAAACGAACAACGGGTTTCATGGTTCCTCTAATAGAGATAAGTTTTCTTTCTTATCCCATATCATATTCCAGACTCAACACCAACCAGGAAGCGAGTATTTCATAAAAGATGAATCTATTTGATATAATTTGTTCCCTTGAAATATACCCTACAGGGGTATATACTATAAGGTAATAGATTATATTGCAGGTCATAAAATTATGAAGATTCAGGAATGTGAACATCAGGGCCATCCCTCTCATGCCAAACATTTGTCGCGCCTTAATCGCATTGCAGGGCAAATAGCAGGAGTTCAGAAAATGATCAGGGATCAACGATATTGTCCTGAGATTCTTATTCAATTACACGCAGCTCGAGCTGCCCTAAGAAATTTAGAAGTACTGATACTGAATAGTCACCTGTCACACTGTGTCTTAGAAGCTTTTGAGAATAACAACCCGAAAAAACAGAAACAAAAAATCGAAGAAATTCAACAAATGATCAAAAGGTTTGATTAAGTAAGGCTATACCATGGAAAATCATTCTCTGCACCACAAGGATAAAAAAGAGAGCTGTCACAGTGACTCTCTCAATGTGGACAGTATAGGACTTCAAAATATTAGAGAAAGTCTCATGAGTTACAAGCCACTCATCGTCATTCTTGTTTTCTGTCTTTTGATTCCTCTCAGCCAAATACAGCCCTTTGAGGCTGAAAAATTTATGTCTTATTTCATGGGATACTTTTTTACTTTTCTCTCGTTATTCAAGTTTTTTGATCTGAGAGGATTTGTTGAAGGATTTTCAACTTACGATCTTGTTACAAAACGCTTTCAGGTTTATGGATATGCCTATCCTTTTATAGAGTTTTTTCTGGGAATAGCTTATCTTTCTCAGTTCAACCCTTTATTAATAAATTGGATAACCGTTATCGTCATGTTTGTCAGTGGAATAGGGGTGTTGAACAGTATTTTGTCGCATCAAAAAATCAACTGTGCGTGTTTGGGGGCTGTCCTGAATGTCCCCTTGAGTACAGTCAGTATCCTGGAAAATTTTGGTATGGCAGCTATGGCGGCTTATCAGCTTATTTTCATGTATTAACTTTTATCAGTGTCAATCTTGGATAGAAACTTCATTTAGATATGAAATTAACTCTTTTTCGTCTAAGCAAGAACTATTCAAATGCTCGTAGATCGCTGTTTATTCAAAATGATAATAGTTGT
>BBVC01000079.1 GCA_001192655.1 Caedimonas varicaedens | reverse complement strand
CCGATGTTGACAGGCGCTGTCAGAAACAAGGAAAGCACATAAATTGCCAACATCTTCTGTAGTTACCAGATGTTTTTGAGGAGCTTCTGCTGCAGCATTTTCCATCAACTCATCAAAACGGTCTATGCCTGTGGCGGCGCGCGTTCTGATAGGACCGGGAGAAATGGCATGGATGCGAATACCCTGCGCTCCAAGTTCTGCAGCCAGGTACCTTACTGAACTTTCAAGCGCTGCCTTCACCGGCCCCATCAAATTGTAGTGTTTGACCACTCGTTCAGAGCCATAGAAAGTCACTGTTATCAGACACCCCCCTTTAACCATCAGCGGTTCAGAAAGGCGCGCCATCCTGATAAAGGAATGACAGGTAATATCCATAGCCATTTTAAAGCCTTCGG
The DNA here is from genome assembly GCA_001192655.1 of Caedimonas varicaedens. GTDB lineage: Bacteria > Pseudomonadota > Alphaproteobacteria > Caedimonadales > Caedimonadaceae > Caedimonas > Caedimonas varicaedens. The sequence goes on along the minus strand of BBVC01000079.1, from coordinate 22,602 downwards.
GCGAGCAATCCACGACGCGCGCGTGCAGATCCTCGCGAGGCGCATAGGCAATGGAATGAACCAGAAAATCCAATTTTCCCCAATGGTTCTGGATTGCTTCAAAGACAGCTTTAAGCTGCCCTGTCTCTCGTACATCGCAAGGCAGAATCAGAGGAGCACCAAGTTTTACAGCCAGTGGACTTACATAGGGTTCCGCCTTGGTGTTGACATAAGTAATAGCAAGCTCTGCCCCGGCAGCATGCAAGACTTTAGCGCAGCCATAAGCAATAGATTGCTTGTTAGCGACTCCCACAATAAGTCCTTTTTTTCCACGGAGATCACAAAGATGTGTCATGATATTTCTTCCTTAATTACAGGAAAATTATTTTATAGGTATGATGAGCAATCATGCCTTCTTCATCTGTGGGGATCACCCATACCTGAACAGTGCTTTTCCCTATGGTAATACATCCAGGCTGATCAGACTGATTCAAAGTTATATCCAAATCAATCCCCAACCAAGCCAAACGAGAACAAACCTGCTGACGTATCCAATCAGAATGCTCGCCAATGCCTGCCGTAAAAACAAGCCCGTCAAGCCCCCCAAGCGCCGTTATAAGACCGCCCATCTCGCGTGCGGTGCGATAAACAAACAGGTCAAGTGCTTCTTTGGCTTCTTTTGTATCGCTGGCAAGAAGGGTTCGGACATCGCCACTGATGCCGGATACGCCCAATAATCCTGAGCGATGGTAGAGCAGATCCTGAAGCTCAGAAAAAGACATCTTTTCCTGCTGAAGCAAATAGAGAATAACGCCGGCATCAAGAGAGCCGCATCGGGTTGCCATGGGCAATCCGTCTAGTGCAGAAAAGCCCATGGTTGTATCCATGCTCTTTCCCTGGAAAATAGCGCTCAAGCTGGCGCCGCTTCCAAGGTGAGCCACAATGAGTCTTTTTTCAGCCAACTCTGGCGCTATTTTGCGTAATGTATTCATAATTGATTCATAAGAAAGCCCATGAAACCCATAGCGGCGAATACCCTGACGCTCAAATTCCCGCGGCAACGCAAACCTCGACGCAACGACAGGTTGACAGGTATGAAAGGTCGTATCGAAACAGGCTACATGGGGTAAATCGGGTAAGGCGGCTCTTAGCGTTTTGATCAAATCAAGACTTGCTGGCTCATGCAGGGGAGCAAGAGGAATAAGTTTCTCAAGATGATGGATGACTTCTGTTGTGATTCTGATGGGGCTTTTAAAATCAGTTCCCCCATGAACGATACGATGTCCAACAGCGGCAATTTGAGAACGCTCAAAACGATCAAGAATCCACAATGCCATCTGTTCCAATGAGGCTAAAGAAGATTTTGTTGTCGAAAATGATAAAAGAATTTCGTTCAGAGGCACTCTGTTGCCATCTATAGTCAAGCTTGGAGGCGACTTTGCAAGATCAACAGAAGCATGAGATAAACATTGAAGGTTAGTCGTGTTTTCTGGTTCATAAAGTCCAAGTTTTAAACTTGAAGAGCCGACATTAACCGTAAGTATCCTGTTTCTGGTCATTTTTTTTGTTTGGGAGATTTTAATCTGAAGCCACTTCGGGCAGCCGTAATAACAGCTAGCGCAACAGAGGCAAGACGCACCCGAACAGTATCAGAGCGGCTTGTTAAAATGATCGGCACTTTCGTTCCAAGAACCAGGCCAGCTGCATCTGCATCTGATAAGTGCAGAAACTGCTTGACCAATATATTTCCCGCTTCAAGATTAGGTACGACAAGGATATCAGCCTCTCCTCCAATGATTGAGTTTATCCCCTTCAATCGAACAGCCTGGGGATCAATGGCATTATCAAAGGCAAGGGGCCCTTCAACAATAGCTCCCGTAATTTGCCCCCGTTTCGCCATCATCGTCAATGCAGCTGCATCAATGGTAGAGGGGATATGAGGATCAACGGTCTCAACAGCCGATAAAATAGCAACTTTTGGCTTCAGATTGCCGAGCAAATGAAAAAGATCGATAGCGTTCTGACAAATATCACGCTTTTCTGCAAGTGTTGGTGCAATATTAATGGCTGCATCCGTTACTAAAAGAGGTTTTGGATAAGTGGGTACATCCATAGCGTAAACGTGACTGATGCGCCGATCTGTTTTAAGTCCTGCCTCATCTCTGAGGACAGCGTGCATCAACTGATCTGTATGCAGGCTTCCTTTCATAAGCGCTTGTGCTGTTCCTGCTTGTATCAGTTCAACAGCTCGCATAGCAGAAGCCTGAGCATCAGACGTTGTTTCAAGACGAAAAGGATCAACAGAAAGTTTGGCGGCCTTTGCTGCCGCGCGAATCTCTTTTTCTGGACCGACAAAGATAGGGTCAATCAGCCCTGCTTCTGCGGCTTCAATGGCAGCAACGATCACATGGTCGTCACAGGGATGAACAATGGCCATTGTCAGTTTGGGCAATTTTTGGGCAGCTTCCAGAATAGCGTGATATCGATCATGTCGACGAATGAGAATATCAGGAAGTTCTGTACGGAGGCAACTTGCCTTTTCCTTCGGTGCAATCACTTCTGCAGTACCGCTAATGACTTTATCCCCTTTCTGGTTTGTACACGTACAATCAAAGACAATGATTGCACGCTGTTCCCTTTTTTCACGGGCTGTGACGGTTGCTGTAATGATATCGCCAATGGAAACAGGCCGATGAAAATGCAATGTCTGAGATAAATAAATGGTTCCCGGACCTGGCAGAATCGTTCCCAACACGACTGAAATCAAACCACCACCCCACATGCCATGAGCAATGACTCGCCCAAAAATATCATGCTCGGCAAAGGCTGCATCAATATGTGCTGGATTGATATCGCCGGAAACAGTGGCAAAAAGATCAATATCAGCACGGGTTAAAACACGGGAAAGGCTGGCCGTTTCACCAACACAAATTTCGTCAAAAGTACGATTTTCGAGAATACTCTCTTGTAGTTGAGCCATTTATAAGAAAGCTCCTTTCTCAAATAAAGAACAATTCAGTCTGTCATCCCAGAAAGCCATTTTGCAATCTCTGGCCATACTTCATGGATATTTTTGCGTCCCATAAAGAGTCCTATATGTCCGCCTGGAACAATTTTTTGGGCAATGTGAGAAGGGGGTGTGCCAATCAAATGTGTTGCTGCCAATACTTGTTCCGGGGGCGTAATATCATCGGACTTTCCGGCAAGTAAATAAGTAGGGACAGTAATTGCTTTAAGATTGATCTTTTTACCCAGCGCTATGAACTCTCCCCGCGCGAGCAGATTTTCCTTGAACAATTGCTGAACGACCTGCAGGTAAAAAGCTCCTGGAAGATCAAGGGGATATTCATACCAGCGCGCGAAAGTCTCTGTCCGTTTCACATAGTGCGGATCGTCCAGGTGCGAAAAAAGATCAATGTACTTTTCAATATATTGTTGATCGGGGTGCATTCCCTTCCATGCCTGAAGCATGAATTGACCCAGAAGACGCCCATTTCCCCTTTTGACAAGCGCCTTATAATTACTCATGGAAAGGTCACGGGTCAGTTTTTTGATGACTCCATTTCCTGCTTGCGTATCTATAGGAGCACCTGCCAGGACCAATGCCTTCACTTTTTTTGGCAAGCGCGCAGCCAGAGCAGCCGATAGCCACCCCCCCTGACAAAGACCTACGAGAACGACCTCACCCCCCAGTTCATCAATTGCAAGATTTAATGCTTCAAGATAAGTATCAATGGTAAAATCTTTCATTTCTTCTGTGGCAGATTTCCAATCTGTGACAAAAACCTGTGGATGACCATTGTCAAGGAAAGCCTTAACGAGACTTTGTCCTGGCGCAAAATCAACAATCGTTGCAGAGTGCCCTGCATAAGGAGCATCCAGCAGAACAGGAAGACCCTGTGAACCTGTTGAAAAATCCCGAAGATACATAGTGTCCAGATCAAGCATAATTTGATTTTGTGTTGTCCAGACAGGAGAAAGCTCATGATTGATACGATAAGCCTCGCCGATAAAATTAAGCGTATGTTCCCAGTTTTGACGAGCATTTTCTTCCGCTTCAAAACCAAGACAAACTGGCCAGAGTGCCGGGATACAGCCATATCGACGATGAGAATAATCTGGTTTGTGAGAAGAAGGTGACAAATGATTGATCCTCATATTTTTCCCTGTTTTTACATCCGGGAAGTATCTCTCCCCGACACATCAAGATAGCATAGTCTATCTTTTTCTGAAGTACTCTATTAAGCAGTTCAACATGAAATAAACTAAAAGACAATATCTTCAAAATTTAATAAAGTTTTAAGATAAATGCGACTAAGAATCATTAGAATCTTTTTTTAATTTCAGGAAAAATAAATGTCCAAAGAAAAAGTGTTTTGGCTACAACCTCTTGAAAAACTTTTTGAAAAATTTCAAAGTAGTGCAGAAGGGTTGAGAACTCACAGCATTTCCGGACGATTAAAAAAATACGGGTTAAATACGATTGCGAGCCGGCAAGAAGCATTATTGCTGATGCAATTTCTGGGACGTTTCAAGAACCCGCTTGTGATTCTTCTCATCAGCGCCGCTATTTTATCAGCCATTGTTGGAGAATCGCGCAGTTGTATCCTCATCATCAGTATGGTCATGATCAGTGTTGTCCTGGATTTTACACAAGAATACAGAGCCGGAAAAGCCGCTGAAAAATTACGACACTCTATTGCCCTGCATGTTTGTGTCCTTCGGGATGGAAAAAAGCAAGAGATTCCTGCCACTCAAATTGTACCAGGAGATATTGTTTTTCTAGAAGCCGGCGATTTAATCCCCGCAGATAGCCGCATTATTTCTGCGCATGATTTATTTGTTAATCAAGCGCTTCTGACCGGAGAAACCTTCCCTGTTGAAAAATACCAGGGCGATATTACTGCCCCCGATGAAGATATTGGGAATGCCCGTAATGCTGTTTTTATGGGCACTTCTGTTGTCAGCGGATATGGACAAATCCTGATCTGTCGCACGGGACGGTCAACTTTTCTGGGCGGTATTTCCGACCTTTTACAGCGTCAGGCTCCCCCGACGGCTTTTACCCTGGGGATAAAAAATTTCGGGTTTTTTATTATGAGACTGACAATCCTTCTAGTCTTTTTCGTTCTTGTGGCCAATCTTTTTTTTCATCGTCCTTGGCTTGAAAGCGTGTTATTTGCCCTTGCGCTTGCAGTTGGAATGACACCTGAATTCCTGCCCATGGAAGTCTCTATCTCCTTAGCACGGGGAGCTATGCGTATGGCAAAAAAAAAGGTCATTGTCAAAAGGCTTTCTGCAATTCACGACCTGGGAAGCATGGATATTCTTTGTACAGACAAAACAGGAACACTTACACAGGCTCATATTCAAATTGAGCGATATGTTGATTGTGAGGGTAATAAAAATTCAGAAATTTTAAATTTAGCCTACCTCAACAGCTATTTTCAGACAGGCGTTAAAAATCCTTTAGATAAATCTATTTTGGGATTCCGCACATTTGATACGGATTATTGGAAAAAAATAGATGAAATCCCGTTTGATTTTGAAAGTCGCTGTGTTTCCGTTCTGCTTGAAAAGGATCGAGAGCGGAGCATGATTGTGAAGGGTGCGCCAGAAAATATCTTGAAACTCAGTAAAACCTATAGAGATAAAGATCAACAAATACAGCATCTTGACCAAAAAACTGAAAAAAAACTTCATTTAATGTTCAAGGAAATGAGTCAAAACGGTTTACGTGTCCTGGCTCTTGCTCAATCCCATGTTTCTTCAACAGAGATCAAAGCTGCCATGGAAGAAAAACAAGGACTGACTTTTGTAGGTTTTATCACATTTTATGATCCGCCAAAGAAAAGCGCTGCAAGAGCTCTTGCACATTTAAAGAATAAGGGGATCCATATAAAAATCATCACTGGCGATAATGAAGATGTAACCCAGCATCTTTGCTCCCTGCTTGGACTTGAAATGCCGGGCGTCCTGACAGGTTCACAAATTCTTGCAATGGATGATCAGGCACTTCGGGTACAAGTTGAAAAAAACCATCTTTTTTGTCGTGTCACTCCTGCCCAGAAAAATCGAATTATTGGACTTTTAAAACAAAATGGCCATACCGTAGGCTTTATGGGAGACGGTATTAATGACGCTCCTTCTCTTCATATGGCGGATGTGGGGATCTCTGTCGATACGGCCGTTGATGTGGCCAGGGAAGCAGCGGATTTTATTCTTTTGGAAGAAAATCTGGAAGTTGTTCATGATGCTGTTGTGGAGGGAAGGTATACATTTGAAAACATTATGAAATACATCATGATGATGACAAGCTCAAACTTGGGTAATATGCTCAGTATGGCGGGAGCTACTCTCTTTTTGCCCTTTATTCCCATGATGCCTCCTCAAATCCTTCTTAATAATTTGCTCTATGATTTTTCCCAGATCCCCATCCCTCTGGATAATGTCGATATTGAATCTGTAAAGACCCCTCGTAAATGGGACATGAAGTTTATCCGTAATTTTATGATCGTTTTCGGACCTGTCAGCTCGATTTTTGATTTTCTCACTTTTTACATCATGCTTGTGATCTACCATGCTCCCAAGGAACTGTTCCAAACAGGTTGGTTTATTGAATCTCTTGCAACCCAGACTCTGGTTATTTTTATTATCAGAACCCGATTGTCTCCGTTTCAAAGCAAACCACATCCTCTGTTAACGATCACAACCCTGTCTCTTGTCATTATCGGCACGATTATTCCTTTCACCTTTCTTGGAAAGAATTTTGATTTTACCGAGCTTCCTCTTGATTTTCTTGCCATCATTTTTGTCATTGTTTTTTGTTATTTATTGTTGGCAGAAATATGCAAGAGATGGTTTTATAAATCCAGTTTTTCTCTCAATGCTGTTAATAACAGGAGTTGAGCTTTTACAAAGAAGCATTAAAGCAAATCTCTTGAATTCTTTCTTGGATTCTGCTTCAAGATCATTCATGATGGAAAGCTTTCTTTAACCCCGTGATGTGAGGAGAATGAGTGAATGTCATTGATGACAGGGAAAAAGGGATTGATTATGGGCGTGGCAAATGACCATTCATTGGGATGGGGAATTGCCAAGACGCTCGCTTCTCACGGCGCCTCTCTTGCTTTTACTTATCAAGGAGACACCTTAAAACGACGCGTTGAGCCGCTGGCGCAATCTGTTGGCTCTTCTCTTGTCTTGCCGTGTGATGTTGGTGAAGAGGAACAAGTTGAAGAAGTTTTTAAAAATTTAAAAAAAGAATGGGGAACGCTGGATTTTGTCGTCCATGCCATTGCTTTTTCTGATCGTGAAGAGTTAAAAGGGAAATATATTGATACATCACGTCGCAATTTTCTGACATCACTGGATATTTCCTGTTATTCCTTTACGTCGGTGTGTCGTCACAGTGCACCTCTTATGAACGCAGGGGGAAGCTTTTTGACGCTTACCTATTATGGAGCAGAGAAAGTTATGCCCCATTATAACGTTATGGGTGTGGCAAAGGCTGCTCTTGAAGCAAGTGTTAGATATCTGGCGGCAGATCTTGGCGTTCATAATCTTCGCGTCAATGCGTTGTCAGCGGGTCCTGTAAAAACACTGGCAGCATCAGGAATTGGCGACTTTCGTTATATTTTAAAGTGGAACCAATATAATGCTCCGCTGCATCGCAATATTACTTTGGACGATGTTGGGCGATCAGCGCTTTATTTATTGAGCGAACTTTCTTCAGGCGTTACGGGAGAGGTGCTGCATGTGGATAATGGATATCATGTTGTTGGGATGAAGTCTATTGATGCGCCTGATATTACAGTTATAAAAGAAGAAATTGCTCCCGCATAAAACATATCAGGAGGGCTCTTGTGATGGTCAAAAAATTTATTGTTGGCATCTTATGTTCATTAGGGTTCTCTTTTCTTCTTTTACTTCTCTTTCTGTCCTTTTCTGTTTATCAATTAATGCGGCCGAATTTTGCTGAAATTAAGCCCAACACTGTTCTGGAACTAAAACTGGAGCACAATTTACAGGAACGACCTCTTTCGCGGGGATTTCCCTTCCAAAAAACATCAACAGCGTCGTTGAGGGATTTTATAGATATTTTACAGTCTGCGCGCCAAGACCCTAATATCAAGGGGCTGCTTGTTCATATGGAAAAGGCTTCTTTTACAGGTATCGCGCAAATCCAGGAGCTTCGAAACTCAATCCGCGCTTTTCGCAAGGCAGGAAAGTATGCGATTGTCTATAATGACACGTTTGGCGAGCTTTCATCCGGCATGGGTGCTTATTATTTTGCTTCTGTTTTTGATGAAATCTGGATGCAGCCTCTGGGATTATTGAATATTACGGGTTTAGCGGTTATTCAGCCTTTTGGACGAAAGCTGCTGGATCATCTGGGAATTTCTCCTGAGATTGAAACCCGTGAAGAATATAAGACAGCCTATGATTTTGCCAGGGAACCTGGTTTGACACCAGCCAATCAGCAGGCAACCCAGGAGATGCTAAATTCTTTTCTCAAGCAAATGGTCACTGGAATTGCACAAGAACGGGATCTCAGTGAAACGGCTGTTTTGGACGCCATAAACCAGGCGCCTATTTTTAACCTGGAAAGTGCTGTTCAGGATGGACTGATCGATAAAGTTTCTTATAAGGATGGCGTTTATCATCATTTGGAACAAAAATTAGGCAAAGATATAAATTTAATTGCCTTTCATCAATATCCATTGAAACAACAAACCAGTTCATCATCTGATGCTAAAATTGCGGTCATTTTTGCCAATGGCATGATTTTGAGAGAAGCTCAAAAATCCAATTTTCTTTTTTCAGGTGCAAGCATGGATACAGAAGAGATTACAGAGTCTCTGAATCAAGCCATTAAAGATCCGACCATAAAAGCGATCGTTTTTCGCATTGATTGTCCGGGTGGATCGCCGCTCGCTTCTGATAAACTTTGGTATGCCTTGAAAAAAGTGCGGGAAGCCAAAAAAACTCTTATTGTATCTATGGGGGATGTCGCGGCATCAGGGGGGTATTGGATCGCGACGCCAGCAAACAAAATTGTGGCAAATCCAGGAACGATGACAGGGTCAATCGGCGTTATTCTCGGTAAAATCGCCTCAGAGAAGTTTTGGGAGAATATAGGCGTTCAATGGGATACTGTTCAAACTTCTCCCAACGCAACTATATGGAGCATGATTCATCCCTATACGCTTGAAGAAAAAAAATGGATAACAGGAATGATTGATCATATCTATCAAACATTTATTCAGAAAGTTTGTCAGGGACGGCATCTTTTGCCCGAACATGTGCAACAAATTGCCAAGGGACGTGTGTGGACGGGCGAGCAAGCTCTTCAATGGGGACTGGTGGATGTGTTGGGAGACCTGAATACCGCGATTGAGTTGGCAAAAACCGAGGCAGGTCTTTCCGATTGGGAAAAGAAAACTGTCCAGATTCTTTACCTTCCTAAACCAACGTCCCTTTTTCACCAGCTGTCTCTTATGCTGGGGGGAGAGCTTGCCTTGAGCCAGGTGTTTAGTCAAATTCTGAATGATTCGTGGGGGGGAATGCTTAAGCAAATTCAACTCAATATAAGCGACCCAAACAAACACTTATTATCCACTTCTGCGATAACCGTGGAACACTAGGAGATATTGATAAAGACTTTTGTGCAAACGTTTTTTAACAGAGATTGTCATTTGTTCTCTCCATAGTCTGAACTTGCCTGCAAGCAGGAAATGTTATTATTATTTTTCATAAACTTAATTAGATTTCATTCTTGTTTTTATATTGAATTTTGTTTAAACTTTATGAGAATCTAGTCAAATATTTTTTTGCAACTTATTAATAGAGGATAGAGTGCAATGATTAAAATGAAGTATTTATTTTTGATAGGAATGTTTATAGGGACAACCAATGTGTTGGCGACGAATTCTGAACAGGAAGAATTCAAAGGTTCTACAGTTCTTTCAAGGGTTTCGCTTTTAAGTGATGAAGAGTTTCTTGCCCAGCCAACCGTAGAGAAGAGCTTCAAGATTTTTGAAGACGACTCGGTCGTTAAAGTTCTGATCGGTGGTGCACAGGGAGATGATAAACGAAAATTAATATCTGACGTCATTGTGGCCGCAAGGACCTGGAAGCATCAGGATGAGGACCTCTTTTCTTGGCAGGATGTACAATGCAAGGTTATATTGGGAGATAATATTGTACCCCTTGGTTCTTATCGTAGAGAGCAAAAAAATCCATATGTGGAACTTGCTGGAGTAGAAGAACGTGAAAATGTTCCTTTAACGTCTTGGGGAACGGTTTTTAAATACGCTCAATATGAACGTCCTGATAAGTCTATTTGTAAAAAAAGAGAAAGTGCTCTTTATCAGACAAAAACTGAAAATGTAAGACGCTTTGTGAAAAAAGCGACAGAGTGTACGTCGGTGACGAAGGAATTGTGTGTCCGCGGGCTTAATACTAGTTATAAAGATCGTCACCACACTGTGACTTCCAATTTTTATAATTTATTAAGTATTACCCTCATGAGAAACATGGATGGCTCTAATGAACAAGAAAAAGAAAGCACTGTGATACAGGCTAATATTAAAGAGTTTGTTGAAAGTGGAACGAATGCTCATTGCGTGGGTACTAAGCTCCATAAATAAAGGAGTGAGCTATAAAGGGATGTAAAAAATCTCTTTTTTCTCTATGTTGCCTGACTTTCTTATGCGAAGGTCAGGCAACTTTTTAAGCATTTAAGGAAGTAAAAAAATAAAAATCTTTAGCTTAAAAGTTTCTCGTCCTTCCCTTGTTCTCATGATGAAATTATGGTAGCAAACAGAATCAGTCCCCAAAATGTGTTGTGCCCTTTTATGGTTTCTTCTTCCCTGCAAAAATCTCCTCATCGCGTGCTGGCACGGAAGTATCGTCCTTCAACTTTTCAGGATATGATTGGTCAGGACGGGATGGTACAGGTTCTGACAAACGGCATTCACATGGGACGATTGCCTCATGCCTTTATTTTGACAGGCATTCGGGGCGTGGGGAAAACCACCACAGCGCGTATTATTGCTCGAGCCTTAAACTGTATCGGACCAGATGGTCAGGGAGATCCCACCCCTTCGCCTTGTGGCGTTTGCGAGCATTGCATGGCTATTGCCGAAGATCGGCACATTGACGTTATTGAAATGGATGCTGCCAGCCGAACCGGTGTTGATGATGTGAGAGATATCATCGAAGGGACTCGTTACAAGGCGGTTTCTGCACGTTTCAAGGTCTATATTGTGGATGAAGTCCACATGCTTTCCAAAAATGCTTTTAACGCATTTTTAAAGACACTGGAAGAGCCACCCCCTCATGTGAAGTTTATTTTTGCGACGACTGAGCCGCGAAAAGTTCCTGAAACAGTTCTTTCTCGCTGTATGCGCCTTCAATTGCAACGCATTGATCCTGAGATATTAATATCCTATTTTGCTGATATTACGGTAAAAGAGGGAATGTTTATTGAGCCGGCAGCTTTGGCGCTGATTGCGCGCGCCGCAGAAGGTTCGGTGCGTGACGGGCTTTCTTTGCTTGATCAGGCGATGACCTTGTGTGAAGGAAAAATCCAAGAAATCACTGTTCTGGATATGTTAGGATTGAGTGATCGTACTTTTGTTTTCAAGTTGTTTAAGGCTTGCATCCAAGGCATTCCTGAAGAGGCACTGTCTCATTTTCATAAAGTCTATCTGGCAGGATCAGACCCACTTATGATTCTTCAGGATTTGCTGGATTTTACTCATTGGATCATGCTGAAAAAAAGCCAGGTGATCACCGGAGATTATCCTGGATTAAATGAAGAACAAAGATCCGAAGCGCTTTCTGTTGTTTCCTCTCTTTCCTTTCCCATACTTTCAAGGTGTTGGCAAGTATTGCTCAAGGGCTTAACAGAAGCTGCGCTTGCCCCTTCTGCCAAGCAGGCTGTTGAAATTACTCTTCTGAGACTTTGCCATCTGGCAGATCTTCCTACGCCAGATAAAGTGATTCAAAGTTTAAAAGAAAATATCAAGGTGACACCTGCTTCATTGTCTTTACCTTCACAAGTATCTCGGGAAATACCTTCAGCTCCTTTGCCAGTCCAGGAAAAAAAAATAGTTGTTCTCAACAGTTTTGAGGCTTTGCTGGCCTTATGCGATGAGAAACGTGAAATGCTTCTCAAGGGTTATCTTGAAAATGAGGCACATTTGATTTCCTATAAACAAGGGGAAATCCATATGAGATTTCGTTCTTCTGTGCCCAAGGATACGGCAAAACGTTTGCGGGATCTCCTGACGCTATGGACAGGCATATCCTGGAATGTCAGAATCAGTGATGAGCAGGGCGCGCCAACTATACGGGAAAAAGTAGATAAAGAACGCCGGGAGATTCACAATCAATTGCTTGAAGACCCTTTAATACAAACGGCTCTGACGGCCTTCCCGGGCGCAGAGATAGACTATATTGAAGATCATCCCTAAGGAGAGAAGACAAAATGAAAAATATTGGGCAACTGATGAAACAGGCGCAAGAAATGCAGGCTAAAATGGCCACAATGCAAGAAGAGTTAGCAAATCTGACGGTAGAGGGTCATTCTGGTGGTTCCATGATCACGGTGACGATGAATTGCAAAGGCGAAATGCGGAAAATTAAAATCGATCCCAACCTTGTGAACCTTGAAGAAATTGACATTCTTGAGGACTTGATAATGGCGGCCTGCAATGATGCCAAAGCAAAAGCAGAAGCTCGCGTTTCCGAAGAGATGGCAAAAATTACAGGGGGTCTCAAGCTTCCTGGTGGAATGCAGTTACCTTTTTAAGATGTACGGTAAAGATCTTCAAATCCTCATTCAACACCTTGCAAAACTGCCCGGATTGGGTCCACGTTCAGGAAGGCGTGCTGCCTTGCATTTGCTCAAGAACCGGGAAACGTTGATGCGTCCTCTTATCAAGGCTCTTGGACTGGTGGAAGAGCACATCCGATCCTGTCGCGTATGTGGAAATTACGATACGATCGATCCCTGTCAACTTTGTACAGATCCGTCGCGAGATCATCATCTTGTTTGTGTGGTTGAAAGTGTTGCGGATCTTTGGGCTCTTGAGCGAGCGGCCTGCTTCAGGGGGCGTTATCATGTTTTGGGAGGAACCCTTTCTGCGCTTGAGGGAACTCAACCAGAAGATTTGAAAATCCCTCAGTTGCTGGAACGTCTTCAACAAACAGGCGCCCAGGAAGTTATTCTCGCTCTCAACGCGACTGTTGATGGACAAACCACCGCTCACTATTTAGTGGATCGTTTGGAAGAGGCGGGAGTTAAAGTGACAGCTCTTGCGCATGGTGTTCCTATTGGGGGCGAACTTGATTATCTGGATGATGGCACTCTCAGTGCCGCCTTGCGTGCGCGACGAAACCTGGTGATTTAACAGATTAAGAACCTGAAAAAAGCAAAGGATACTCCTTATTTCTTATTGAATTTTATATTGTTCCAGTGTATATCTCCGTCATATTCTGAAAGTGGGGCGCTTAGCTCAGCGGGAGAGCACTACCTTGACATGGTAGGGGTCACAGGTTCAATCCCTGTAGCGCCCACCAAGAAAACAGCCAAAATATAACTTCTTCAAAAAGCTACCTAGCTATATAGTCCCATGGTTTGATGAGTAGGATTGATAATGAACCGTTCCTTTTTCCAGACTTTTATGACGTATTTGTCAGAGGTTAATCCTTTGCCGCTTGGCAAAATATAAGCCTTTACAAGTTATAGAGATGCCGTTTCAAGCGTTGGTGGGTCTCTAATAGTACTCTTTTTAACAGTGGTTTCTTTCCGCGTATTTGAGTGGTTTTTTATGGGTTAGTTTCATGCAGCGCAAAGCATACCAAATGGTATGAATGTGACCTGAAAATGCTGAGCCCGCTCCCTTAAAAGAGTACCAGGAAAGGAATGAACATGGCTTCTCAACCCAGCTTGCGCTGATGACACGTGACTTTACGAGGGCTCAAATCACATCACTTCACCCAATCAAAACACACCAAAGTCCTGACCTTAAACCGACGAGAGTTCGCGGACTTCAATCCGCCGCCTCTCATAAAATCAACAACCCGTTGACGTAAATCTACACTCTGCAAGACATTCAACCTGCTCTAACAAAATAACAATCTGTTATTAATTAGGTTATGTTTCCTTACCTCAACCAGAGGATAAAAGGTGCATAAGCGAACAATCCAGTAAAGGAAGATACTTTTTATCAAAACGTGAGAAGATTGTCCTAAAGTGTGTGATTTTATTGAAGCAACATTCCACGAGATGGTGCTCTTTATACAAATGCTCATCATACCCTCGTGGTATTTTTCGGTTAGAACGAGAAGAAATAACAAGGACACCTTTTTGTTGTTGAATCTGAGCCATAAGAGTATTTGAATCGTACTTTTTATCCGCAATGATATTGGTATTTTCAAAACCTTGAAGAAGAGCCGGTGCCTGAATGATATCGTGCCTTTGACCAGGTGCGAGTGAAAATCTTAACACTTGTCCTAAAACATCAACGCCAACATGGATTTTAGTGGTAACCTCAGCCTTGCTTCGTCTTCCCAAGCGCCCTGATCTTTTTCATACCCTGCAACACAGGGATGAGCACGGATAATGGTCGCATCAATCATAATGGACTCTTCATCAGAGTCCTGTGTAAAATTTCAACCATCTGGTCAAAAGTAGGCCGTTTCACTCCTGTTAAACGACGAAAAAAAACAACTGATACCGACCTACAGTCTACGAATCAACCCACCAACTTCTAGTGGGTAGTGGTTGAGTTTATTTTATAGTGCTTTCACGTTCATCATTGGCAAAACTTTTGAAAACATACAATTTCGAAGAATTTTCATAAAATACTGGTAGTTTATACTCAGAGATGCTAAGAGAAATTATATTTTTCATTTCTAAAGAGAGAAAGATAAATCTTCGTGTACATATATTTTGACTTACAAATGCTGGTCACAATGTTTCAAAAACGAGATTTTGATATATGCCTCAATTAAGCGAAAAAGATCTGATTTCGCGCCACCATTACCTTTCAAAACCTTTGCTTCATATTCCAATTCTTGTCTGGGTGTTGGGATGTATGATGTTTTTGGTCAATCTCTCTTTCATTATGGTTTATAGCTATGTAGGAATTTATATGAAATCTCTTGGGGTAACCATGGGATGGATTGGTGTAGTTGAAGGAGTTGCCGAGGGCTGTTCCTATCTGATGAAGCTTTTTTCAGGAATATTCAGCGATTATCTAAGGCGTCGCAAACCTGTGATGCTTGTGGGATATAGCATGATTGTGATTTCCCGTCTTATTTTCTCTCTTGCCGTCAGTTTTTACCCTCTTTTTGCGGCACGACTGGTCGAAAGAATTGGAAATGGCATTCAATCCACACCCAGAGATACCATGGTTGCAGACGTTGCGCCATCCAGCCGAATCGGCGCAGCCTATGGTTTAAAAAGAACATTGGCGCAGGCGGGGTCTTTAGTGGGAGCCATATGTGGAATTGGCGCCATGATATGGGCAGAAGGTGACTATCAAAAGATTTTCCAGATTGCAGCTATCCCTGCGTTTATCGCTTTTTTGATTTTGATTTTCCTGATTCAGGAACCTAAAAAATTTGCACATTCCGCTCTGTCTTCAGAAATTCCCTTACCTCAAGAAAAAAAGAGAACGTATATGCGCTGGTCTAATTTGGGTGACCTTGGTATATCTTTCTGGTTGCTGATGATTTTAGCCTCTATCTTTATGTTATCTCGTTTTGGAGAGACATTTCTAACGCTTCATGCCTATACAAATTTTAAACTGGATATAAAATATGCTCCTACAATTATGCTTGTTTTTAATGCAGGGTGGTGTCTTTCTTCTTATCCTGTAGGCGTTTTGGCTGATCGGATGAACCGTTACCTATTTTTGGCAATGGGAATTGTTTTTTTGATTCTGGCTGATCACTTTCTTGCCAGCGCCACATCACTATTTTGGGTATATATTGGCTGTTTTTTCTGGGGTGTCCAATATGGAGTGACACAAAACATTTTTCTTTCCTTGATTGTCGAAACTGTTCCCTCTGATCTCCGCGGCACAGGGTTTGGGTGTTATTATATTATATGCGCTATTTCGGCTTATATTGCTGACTGTGTTGCTGGTTTTGTTTCTGAAAAATACGGAGAAGCGACAGCTTTTTCCGTAAGCGGTGTTATTGCTATGGTTTCTTTATTGTTTTTAATTGTGATTATTGGATATAGAAGGAATCGCAAAAATCATCATTGATATCGTTTCGTTATTGTTTCAATGTTGCATAACACCAGTCCAGCCAGGGGAATAAAGCTTCAAGGTTATCCGCTTCCATTGTGGGTCCTGCCCAAACTCTGATGCTGGGAGGAGTCGCAGCGTGATTCTTGATATCAAAACCCACACCTTCTTTTTCGAGTAATTGACAAAAGCTCTGTACCCACGCCCAATCTGAGTTCTCCACAAATTTCAAACATACTGTTGTGGGTGAGCGTAACGAAGGGACAGAAATCAGAAAATCAATCCAGGGTGTTCTTTCCACCCATGCCTGAATTTTAGAAAAATTAAGAAGGGTACGATTATACATCCCTTGAATGCCTCCTAATTGCTTAGCCCACTTTAAGGCATAGAGAGCATCTTCAAGCACCAAAAAGGAAGGTGTATTTAAGGTCAGTCCTTCAAAAATCTCCTTCTTTAATTTGCGATCATGAATCAATTTATACAAATAAGGAATAGGCCAGGTAGGTGTGTAGGTTTCCAGCCTTTCTATAGCACGAGGACCTAGAACAATGAGGCCAATTCCTGCTTCTCCTCCGAGGCCTTTTTGCCATGAGAACGCTGTCGCATCAAGCTCTGTCCAGGGCAGAGGCATGGCAAACGCGGCTGATGTTGCATCACAAAGGGTCAACCCCTGCCGATGAGGATCGATCCATGATTCCTGAGGAACACACTGCCCCGAAGTGCTACCATTCCATACAAAAACGACATCCTGAGAAAAATCTATGTTGGCAAGATCTGTATTATCTTTATACAAGTGCGTTTGTGGGAGACCCAATTCGTTGATGATATCACTGGCCCAT
The DNA here is from genome assembly GCA_001192655.1 of Caedimonas varicaedens. GTDB lineage: Bacteria > Pseudomonadota > Alphaproteobacteria > Caedimonadales > Caedimonadaceae > Caedimonas > Caedimonas varicaedens. The sequence goes on along the minus strand of BBVC01000079.1, from coordinate 5,513 downwards.
CGCTGGCTGAAAAATTCTCCCATCACAATCCCAATCGGTCGCACTCCCAGAAGATTCCATAGAAGGCACTCTACGGCTGCTGTTGCAGATCCAGATAGAAGTGCAATATGGTGAGAGGAAGGTATTTCCAGGACTTCTCTTATATAACCAAGGGTCACCTGAATTTTTTTTATCCCCGACAAAGAGCGATGTGAGCGTCCTAAAACAGCTTCTTTAAGCGCCATCAGGTTCCAATCAGGCAGCTTTGCACAGGGCCCTGATCCAAAGCAGGGATTTTGAGGTTTACACAAGGGTTTTTTTAAAGAATTTTTATCTTTAACACGAAAAGAGTCGGGCATTTTCCTGATTTCAATGGGCTTAAAAAATTATCTTACAAGAATGAGCCAGTGTAAAAACATGCCTGCCTCAAGTCAAATACTTCCTACTCAAATATTAAACTACAAAGTAGACATTTAATTAGAAAAGAGGTTAAGCAGGACAACACCCACCAAGATTAAACCCATGCCAATCAAAGATGGTATATTAAGATATTGTTTGTAAAAAATAAGCCCTGCAAGTGAGATCAGAACGATGCCAGCTCCTGACCATATGGCATAAGCGACGCCAACAGGAATTGTTCGCAACGTGAGAGACAAGCAATAAAAGGCGATGAGATAGCCGCTGATCACTACAAGGGAAGGCCAAAGCTTTGTAAAACCTTCTGCAGCCTTCAGGCTTGAGGTTGCTACGACCTCGGCTAAAATAGCAATCGCGAGATAAAAAGAATTCATTTATATGTCCTGATTAATCAAATTATTGAGGCTTTATAAACCGGGGGGTCTTTTTTTCCTATAATAACGCTCCAAAAGGAAACCCGTTTTAAATTTATTAAGAGATAAATGTATGTCTCTTTAACGTTCCAATAAAGCCCTACATATTGTACTGCCTGGGCGCTAAAAAGCCAAGATTATCACGTTATTAAAAATTTGGGTATGGATTTTGCAATGGGTACAAAAAGGGTACAGGCAAAAGGAATTCCATAACATCAATGCCTCCACAGCTTGAAAAATCCAAGGGAAAGGCAATCCTGGAGAGCAATTCCCCACGCTTATATCGACATTTCATAAATTTTATTTTTCAATGGGATAGTTATGGTCTTTCCAAGCATTAAAACCACCTTTCATTTCCTTGACGGGATATCCCAAAGAGGCGAGTTTTCTAGCGGCTTTGGTCGCCAGGTTGCACCCTAACTCATAGCAATAAACATAATTAAAACCATCTTTTCGCAGCTCTGGGAATTCTTTTTCTGTTCCTTCAAACCGTGAAAACTTGTCAAAAGGCAAATTAATAGCACTCGGAACATGTCCTTCCGCATAATTCTTGGCAGCACGAACATCCACAAGGGTAATATTTTGATTTTTACCTTCCAGAACAGATTTGACGCCATGAGGGTTTATTGTGAAATTTATTTCGTCCGCAAAATACTGCTCTGCACGAACCGTATCCTGAATCTCTTTTTGTGATGGCTCTTCCTGGGATGAAGTTTGGGCAAAAGCTGGAAATGACATTAAAAGAAGTACGCCAGAAAGCGATATGCGCTGTAGAAAATTCATGGGTCAGCCCTTTCATATTTAATCTGAAAATGAGTTTAAAGATATTCCTGATTAATATCAATGATTCTCTGTTGAAGTAGAAAGTTATGGAGCACATATAGTCATGCTCAAATTTCAGCCCCTTTCTGGAAATATTAAATTAACATGGCAATCATATATATTTAATCTAGCTATTTTTGTTGTTTCTGGTAAGGTCTTGAAAATTCATTAAATGACATAAGTTTTATATGGAAAAAGTTCTGCAAATCAGGAAGAATGATGCTTATTTGAAAGATCAGGGCATCTCATTTATTGATACGCTTCTTGATTCAGGTATGATTACTTCTGACCAACTCCATATTGCAAAAGTTGAGCATTTAAAATCAGGGAAGCCCCTTGATACACTTCTGGTTGATCTTGGATTCCTCAGTGATCAGCTCCTCATTGAAACCAAATCAAGTCTTGCGGGCTATTTGAAATTTGATATGCAAAAAACCCTTATCGATCGCAAACTTTTAAGAATACTTCCGCGCCATGATGCGGAAACATTGAGAATTCTTCCTCTTTATCATGCAGAGTATGATTTTCATGTGGCCGTTTGTGACCCGGAAGATCTACGGATTTTTGATCGCTTAAGAGCATTATACAAGGGAATCTCTCATTTTACCGTTTATATTGCGACGCCTGCTGAATTATTTAAGGCCATCGATCAATATTATGGGTACAAGCGCTCTCTCGGTGGGCTTTTACAGGCCTGCAATGATCGTACGTCTTCAGATTTGCAGAGCTATGAAACAGCAGGAGTCCCTTTTTTACAGGCGCTTTTTGTGGACGCTGTTAAACATCGCGCTTCTGATATTCATTTTGAGCCAGAAGATAAATTCGTTTGTATCCGATATCGCATTGATGGCGTGCTCAGGCAGATCTGCGCTTTTCATCAGCAATATTGGTCGATGCTTTGTGTGCGTCTGAAAATTATTTCAGGACTTAATATTGCAGAATCGCGTCTTCCTCAAGATGGCCGTTTCAGCCTCAATGTCTGCGGGAGAGACGTAGATTTTCGTGCCTCTTCACTGCCCACTCAACATGGAGAAAATATCGTTATTCGCATCCTGGATAAACGCTCTTCGCTGCAACCACTGGAAGAATTGGGATTGACTGCCCTGCAAACCGAGAAAATTAAAAATCTTCTTCAAACACCTGATGGCGTTTTTATTATCACAGGACCTACAGGCTCAGGAAAAACAACTACTCTCTATTCGATGCTGCATTACCTTTCGGCTGCTTCTGTAAATATTATGACGCTGGAAGATCCGATTGAATATGCGCTTCCCCATATTCGACAAGTTGAAATCCAGGATCCTGGAGGTATTACCTTTGCAGAAGGTGTTCGTGCCATTCTCAGACAGGATCCAGATATTATTTTCATTGGAGAAATTCGGGATGAGGCTACAGCTAAAATGGCTATCAGGGCATCTATGACGGGGCATCTTGTTTTTACAACTCTCCATACGCAAGATGTTTTTGGTGTTTTTCCTCGTCTTTTTGATTTGGGACTTACACCGCGTTTTTTGGAAGGAAATCTTAAGGGAATTCTATCCCAACGCCTTTTAAGGAAGTTATGTCCAGAATGCAAGAAGCGGACGATTTCAGATAATCGTATGATTTTTATGGCTAAAGGGTGCGAGACTTGCTCATATACGGGTTATTGGGGGCGTACCTCTGTGGCTGAAATTCTTCCCATCACGGAAGATATTGAGGAATTGATTGGACGTCAGTCCACAACGCTTGAATTAAAAAGATACGTTCAAACCCAGGGATTCCAAACTCTTGTGCAAGAGGCACTTGCAAAAGTATATGCTGGCGAAACGTCTCTTGAAGAAATGCACCGCGTGATAGGAAGAGCGTAACTCGATGCCTCTTTATTATTACAAGGCCATTGATGAAGAAGGGATTGTCCATAAAGGAGCCATGAACAGCCTGCATGTGGATGATCTGAGCGAACGATTGCATGAACAACAACTTTACCTTATCAAGCTAACGAATAAAGTTTTCCATTTTAGCTCTTTGAGGAACAGAGCAAAGATTTCGGATCAAGGGCTCGAAGAATTTTGCCTTCATGTCGCTGCGTTGGATCGCGCCGGAGTTACAGCCCTTGAGATCCTGGAATCTCTGAGAGGAATGACCGAGGAAAAAAATTTCAGGGCTGCCTTGTCCAGAGTGATTGCAACTTTCAAAAAAGGCACTTCTTTAGCAGATTCCTTTCAATCAGAACCTTATTTCTTTGATGCTGTTTTTTGTTCTATGGTGGCTTCGACTGGAAAAATGGGAACACTGGCGCCTGTATTTGATCAACTTTCTCAACTTTTCAGGTGGCGACATGAACTTAAAAATCATCTCTGGAAATCCTTGCGTTACCCCATCGTATTAACGGTCATGGTGACAGGACTGATCGTTTTGCTGATGACATGGGTCGTCCCTCAAATGGAAGATTTTCTGAAAAGTTTACAGCAAGAATTACCAACCTCAACACAAGCCCTGATGTTTGTTTCACAACATGCTCTGTTCTTTTTTGAAATTTTTTCGGGATGTCTGGGAGTTGGCTTTTTGACCATTATGGGAATGCGAAGATTATCTTATCGAGGCATGATTGTTTTTGATCGCTGGCTTCTTTCCGTTCCTCTTGTAGGAGAAATTTTAAAAAAAATGGATTTGCAAAGATTTCTCCAAATTCTTGTTTCTCTTGTCAAGCGGGAAATCTCTCTTCCTGATTCCTTGAAGATGGCGACTGAAAATATTCAAAATCTGTTTGTTCGTGAAAACATGATCAGGTTACAGAGTGAAATTCTGAAAGGTGTTTCCTTTTCCCAAGCTTGGGAGACGCTTCCCTTGAAAGAGCGACTGATTGGCAGGCTTGCCCGAACAGGAGAAAGTTCGGGACAATTTAGCTCAAGCCTTGGCCATGGCATTATTTTTTTAAGGCGTGATATAGAATATCTTTCTCAAAGGCTCGTTTCCATTTTAGAGCCAACACTTATCCTTTTTCTGGGGGGAGTCATGATCTGGATTGCAAGCTCAATCTTTCTGCCTCTTTATGATCAGATGATGGTTCTTGAATAATGCGGATAGGCTGGATTTTCCCCACAAAGCAGATCATCATAGTTGGCGAGAAATCAGCCTGTCGCTATCGTTTTCGTTTTGGTCGATTCCATTCAAAAGAACCTCTACCGCTTACTTTATTGTCATCTCAAAAGGGAACCCTGTTTTTTGATACCTTATCCAGAGATTTTCATATTGATAAGGCGCCAAAACTTAAATTGCTTGATCGTAAGCCTTTCTTGTATCAAGCGCTAACAAGTCATTTTAAAACAGCGAAATGGTTGTCTTATTATTGGCTTTCTGCTGATCGCTATTTAGCATTAAAAATCAATCCAGCGCCTATCCTTTCTTTTTCTATGGATAGGATAACCTGCGGCATGCTGGAAGGCGAGCTGGGTCGATTGAAGGTTTTTGAAAAGGGTGAAGGGCTGATTCTAGCGCCTTCCAAAGATGGTAAGGTGCGTGAGATCTATCTCAAAAATCATTTCCCCCATTTCATACGTCTTATGGATGCTCAAGGCATTGATTGGGATACGGAAATCGATGCTTTGAAAAGGTATTTTGAGCGTCACTATCAGGTAAATCCCCAGGCGCTCAATATGGTATGGTGGGGACCTAATCTTCCTTCTTCCCAAAAATTAAAGACTTATAGCTAACAACATATAAAACGGTCATATTTTATTATCCTGAAATAATTGCTCGATAGAACACCTTTTTTTGCGTCTAATTGCTTTTGCTTGTGCCCATTTATGCTCGATGGGATTAAAGTCTGGAGAATAAGGAGGCAGATACAGCACGATATGCCCTGCCTCAGCAATTGCTTTTTGCATCGCTTTTCCCTTA
>BBVC01000078.1 GCA_001192655.1 Caedimonas varicaedens | reverse complement strand
CATTTTCAGGATGTGGATATTTTTCGCTTTATCGGCACATTACCCCAAAAGCTGCCGGGCGCATTAATCCCTGAACAGCTTTCCCTCATACGGCACGAAACAACCGGTGTTTCTGGCAGTTATCATTTTTATCTCCTAACTTTAGAGAATACTCCACAATGACTTTAGAAAGAAAAACACGACTTACTCTGATGGCTCTGAAATTACTGGATGTTTCTGCAAACGCTGCTCCGCGAGAAGAAAGTTTTTCTCTGTTTTTTTCCCAACAAGAATTGCAAAAGCTGTTGTCCGGGAAAGAACTGGTTGCGCCGGTTATCAAAAAGAAAGCCAGCCTTTATCTGGGAGCACTATTTTATCAGTCACCTCACGAGTGGACACTCTGGATGAATGACAACCGGATTACACCTGAGCAGACTCCGTCGTTTATCTGTATCCAGAATATCACTCCTCATACGGTAACGTTGACATGGATTCATGAGGGACACTCACATAAAATTACACTCAAGCCCAACCAATCCTATGATCCCGTCACACAGGAAACACGGGAAGGGAAATTATGAGAATTTCGCGCTCCTTTTTTCCTGTTTTGAAACCTAATACCAAAAATTAGAAATAACCTTATAATTTAGCCATTATGCAGAAGGGTTGTTTTAGGTTAAGCGAAAGTAGGATTTATTTGGACTTCTTTCGAAACTATTATTTTAATTCAACGAATAATCCGATAACAAGAACTATTGTTTGATCTTCGGTTAAATAATTTTGTGAGCCACCAGTTCCCGGATTGAGCTTTTAAAATCTTACAGGTGATCATGAACTGTTTCAGGGCGTATTCAGCATCGCGTTCCTTTTTGTGTTGAGATTCAAGTTTTGTTTTTTGCTCGTCTGTCAATTCTACCTCTGTCTTTTACTTATCGCAAAAAAGATCCTAAGTTTCTAAACTTTTTTATTGACAAGCTATATATTCTATCTACCTGTTGAAAAATAAGTAAATTTTTCTACTCTTATCCACAGTTGGTAATTATGCTATAAGCAGATAATAAAAAAGCTTAATCGGAGGAAAAATGGGAAATCTTGCGAACTTGCTTGAAAAAAACAAGCGCTGGGCAAATAAGATGAGGAAAAATAACCCCATCTTTTTCGAAGAATTAGCGCATCAACAATCACCTCAATACTTGTGGATTGGCTGCTCAGATAGTAGAGTGCCCGCCAACCAGATTATTGATCTGCTGCCAGGAGAAGTTTTTGTTCACCGTAATGTTGCAAATGTTATTGTTCATTCAGACCTGAACTGTTTGTCGGTTATCCAATACGCTGTGGATGTTTTACGCATCAAGCATATCATCGTTTGTGGACATTACGGCTGTGGGGGCATTTTTGCAGCGCTTAACAATCAGAAGTTGGGACTCATTGATAATTGGCTTCGCCATGTGCAGGATGTTCGTCAAAAGTTTAAAGATATTTTTGAGTGCCACAAGCCTGACTTGCATTGGGATATTCTTTGCGAACTTAATATTCTGGAGCAGGTTATTAATGTTGCTCAAACAACTGTTGTTCAGGATGCCTGGAGTAAGGGGCAAGAACTGACAGTCCATGGCTGGATCTATAAATTGCATGACGGATTATTGCGTGATTTAAAGGCTGATATCAGCACTGCTGCTGAATTATCAGTCCTGTATGAAAATTCCGTTGCCTCTATCCGTAACCGTTTTGCAGAATGATTCTTCTTGGTTGCGTTGCAAAAGTTTCATAAACTAAATTCTATCCTTGCAACATAACATAAACCTTGAGAGATTCAGATGCTTGATCCCTATGTAAGACCTCTCGTTGATCCACCATTAAATTATGTTGGAAAACGGGTCGCTGCCCGGGGTATTTCTGCCAATACTGTGATGATCGCAGGCTTTATCTTTGGCTTGTTCGCGATCCTTATGATAGGGATAGAACAATATTTCCTCGGCGCTATTATGCTGTTATCAACAGAAAGCTTGATGGAATTGATGGCGCCGTTGCGTGTCATACTTAGTTGACTGATTTTGGCGGATTTCTTGACATTTTTTGTGATTTTATTATATATTTCGGTATCGTTTTCGCTTTTGGCATGGGAAATCCCACCCAGCTTTTTTTCATAAAACCAAATGATACCCGCAGCATATTTACTTCCTTTATTGTTGTTTTTTCCCTGTTCCGAGTCGTTCGTTGGCAGTGTTTCCGCGATACATCGCCTGATGAATTCCCCTCTTATTTTATTAAAATATTCTTAATAATCTCTCTATAAGCTTGTACGAAGCGTTGTATAGGTCTGGACTTGATATTTTATTGGAAAGGACAATCAGTCTTGAATGATTCGGAAAAAATCAGCATACTATTTTTGCTTATACAAATAAAAAGGGGGTTTTAAAATGGCGTTTTCTGAAAAAGAAATACTCGTTCGAGCACATGTGAAAGAAATGAAAAAGTTCTACACGCATCTTAGCTTATATACGAGCATCAATGTTGGCCTGTCTCTTATTTGGGCCATTTCAGGTGGTGGATATTTCTGGCCTATCTGGGTAATTGTAGGTTGGGGAATTGGCATTTTGATGGAAGCTTTATCTCTCAACATGATCCCATCTCTTGGAAATTTTTTTCCTTTTCTAGGGAGCGATTGGGAAGAAACGCAAGTGCAGAAACTCTTGATGGAAGAAGAAACAAGGAACGAGTCTGCTCCTAAAGAGAAACGAATTTCCAAGATCCAGTGACAGAAATAAAAATCTTTAACAGGGTTTAGTGTGTGATGGATATGCATTATTAGTGCAAACTTTGATAGTGGAAAGATAGATTTTTTTATTCGCCAAGCTCTG
>BBVC01000077.1 GCA_001192655.1 Caedimonas varicaedens | reverse complement strand
TTTTAGCTATATGTGACCCGGCGTCAGGCCACCTGTAAGAGTAGAGGTCAGAAATAGCGGATCATCGTGCCAAAAATCTGCCTCAATGCCCAGCTCTTCCCGACATTCTCGTAAAACTGTCAGACGGGGATGCTCGTTAAGTTCAACATGTCCCCCTGCGGGCAACCAAAGTTGGGCTTTTTTATGATCTACAAGAAGAATTTTTTTTGCGTCTTCATCCCATACCACAAAATATACTACCAGGTGTTTCGGTGGAATATCAGGCTTTTGAAGACGAAAAAGGGGCATCTTACCCTGATGAATCCACGTTAGAGTTTCCTGAATGTGCTGACGTTCAAGATCATCAAACGGTGTGAGATTTGAGACAAGCCTTGCAATAAGATCCTTTGCAGCTGCTTCAACAGAGAAACAATCAGGCATTATAGTCGAGTCCAAGGTCAGTGTAGTGATCACGCTGCTCAGCCCAGTTTTCAGAAATTTTTACATGAAGGAAAAGGTGAACAGGGCGTTCCAGCATCTTTCCCAAATCCAGGGCTGCTGTTTCGCGAATATACTTGATGGTATGGCCCCCTTTTCCCAAAAGAATAGCTTTTTGTCCTGGCTTTTGTACATGAATCACCTGGGAAATTTTAACCGAGCCATTTTTAAACTCTTCCCATGCTTCTGTTTCAACATTAATGCCATAGGGGACTTCCTGATGAAGAGAACAAAAAATTTTCTCGCGCGTGATTTCGGCAGCCAACAAACGCAGCGGCATATCTGTTAGTTGATCTTCCGGAAATAACCAGGGGCCTTCTGGCATCTGATTCGCTAGTGCTTGTAAAAGATCTTGAATGCCATCTCCTCGGTGAGCGGAAACAAGAAAAACACGATCAATCTTCCTCTTTTCTGTTAGACGGGCAATCAGCGCAAGCAATTGGTCACGAGGAACCAGATCAATTTTATTAATGATCAAAAATAAGGGAATTTCTGGTTTTTTAAGGGACTTCTCAAGAATATCAATGGTTTTTTCCTGACGGTGATAACTGGCATCTGCCATAACGAGGATAAGATCAGTTTCTGACGTAGCGCCCCATGCGGCCGAAACCATTGCTCGATCCAAGCGCTTTTTAGGCTCGAAAATACCGGGAGTATCGATAAGAATAACCTGACTTTCGTCTTTTATTGTAATTCCCAGAACGCGTCGCCGTGTCGTTTGAACTTTGGGTGAGACAATAGAAACCTTGGAGCCTACTAACTGATTAGTTAAAGTGGATTTTCCCACATTGGGAACTCCTAAAACCGTTACAAATCCGCAGCATTTAGGCATTATGACCTCGAATTTGATTGAAGAGAACTTTTGCAGCATTTTGCTCTGCTTCTCGTTTAGAGTAACCCTTGCCTGTCACCATCTCTAATCCCTTTACCTGTACGCCGATTTCAAAAAGAGGGTCGTGATCGGGGCCTGTTTGACGAATAAGAATATAAGTAGGAGCAGGTTTTTTCAGACCTTGCGCCCATTCTTGCAACAATGATTTTGCGTCTCTCTCAAGAGTTTCTGAAGCATTCAACGCTTCAGCCCAATAGTGAAGAATAAATCGCTCGGCCACTTCCAACCCACCATCCAGAAAGAGTGCCGCTATAAGTGCTTCACATGCATTGGCGATCAGCGCCTTATTCTTGAAAAACCCTGCTGCACGATCTCTGTACGCGACTTTCAGCATCTCATCAAGTTTCAGTTTTTCAGCAACTTGTCCTAACACTTCGCGACTGACAAGGTGTGCTTGTTTTGCCGCAAGCTCACCTTCCCTTTCTTCAGGAAAACGGTGATAAAGAGTTTTAGCTATCACAAGCCCTAGAACGCGGTCGCCCAGGAATTCAAGGCGTTCATTATCGCATTTTTTTCCCTTTGCGCTGGCATGCGTTAACGCTTCAATCAGCAGAGAAGGTTGATGGAATTGATAGTTTAAAATTTCCTCTAAAGATTTTTTCACTGCTTTTTTTTCAACATTTGCCTTTAACGAATAACATTCAAGAGTCGATTAAAGCGAATACCGGTTAGCCAATTCCAAAACTCCCACCATCGCGCTTCTGTCGAGAAAAAAATAAGTTCAGCACGACCGATCAAGTTCTCATAGGGGACAAACCCCAACGCCTGTTGATTTCGACTATCATCCGATCCGTCTCGATTATCACCCATCATGAAATAATGTCCGGCAGGAACCACGAGCTCAGGCGTATTATCAAGGCGAGCCAAGCCAAAGGGCTTTTCCTTAATAATGATATGCTTGACGCCATTGGGAAGCGTTTGCATATAGCGTTCAATAGAGGGTCCATTTTTATCAAGTATACGCTCTTCTGTTCCATCGCCATTGTATTTTATGTATAGAGTATCCAGAAAATCTCCGTCCAGTTTCTCTAATGGGCATTCTTGATCATTGATAAAAAGAACACCCCCGCGCATTTGAATCTTGTCTCCAGGAAGACCAATACAACGCTTAATCCAATCCTCGCTATTCGTTTTATGAGGAGCGCGAAAGACGACAACCTCACCCCGTTTTGGTTCAGAGCCAAAAAGTCGTCCTTCAAAAAGGGGTGGACTAAAAGGGATTGAATAATGGGTATAACCATAGGCAAACTTACTGACAAAAATAAAATCTCCGATCAGAAGATTGGGTTTCATCGATCCTGAGGGAATATTAAAAGTCTGATAGGCGACAGTCTGAATCCCCATTGCAAACAGGATTGCTATAAGAATTGAGCGTATGAATTCGCCTAGGGTTTCAGGCTGTTTTTGTGCTTTTTCTTTTCCAAACATCTTTTAATTAACTCATTTTATTTAAAAGTTATGCTGACAATAACGGAATTTATTGCAAATGGGAAGAAAAGTTAATCAGCTCATTTGTTATTAAATGATTATTAATCTCTCTGATTAACAATCGATAGAATAAATATGAGGAGAAAAAAATGAGAATTTCAAAATCTTCCCTCTATGTAACTTTATGGATGATAATGATATCATCCACAGGGTACAGTTTCAAGCAGGGTGAAATGCCTGAGTCTAATGCCTGGTATTTAACAACATACACGATTGATCAAACGGAATTTCCCATGATCCCAGAGGAAAAAAATATAAAGGATTTTCCATCTCCCATTGCCGAGGATGAAGAGGATCCCCAGGCGTTGGAAAAATATTATGAAGCCGTGACCACAGCCTATCGCCGTCAGGCAGAAGAGCAAAAGAATATCGTAAAGTCTTATACGGTCAGACTTCAGGGGCAACAGGATCAACTTTTTGTTGACAGAATAAGATCTTCAAAATCTTCTCATTCCCTGAAAGTTGATCCTTTCAGCAAGGCGCGCGCCTCTTCAGCACATTATTATAAAAAAACCTATATTCCCAGTGATTTTAACGCACAGCTTTTTTTTCAAAAAGCTGACTTTTACCAGGAAATGGCAGATTATTGGAAAACTGTTAAAGAATCGTGAGTTGTGTGGTGGCTTTCGAGAAAAACTGTATTTTTCAGGACAGGCTTTTCAAGGCTTTTTTTAATATTCTCACTCTTCAAATACCGATTCATTATTTTGCTATACATTGATTAGAGTTCTTGCATAATCTTGTTTAATAGATATTTCTGGCTATGAGAGAGAGGTTTTATAGTCATAAAATATGAAAAGATTAAAGATTAAAGATTAAAGATTAAAGATTAAAGATTTAGGATGGGATTTTTCTCGTCGTCTAACAGAAGTTAAGTATGCACGATCGTCTCTTGATGACATTGGAGTATTTGCGAGAATCGCACCTACTTAGAAATTACGGGTTGAGTGAAAGCTCTTGTTATCGAATCAATCGTTGAATTGAAGTTACGCTGATCAAACATCCTGTTTTTCCTGATTATCAATGATACTCAGAGAGAGTTTAAACCTTTATCGAGAGCTTCTTGATAAGGAAGCTCTCGATAAGATTAGGGGTTGTCTTAATTTCTTCCTAGAGAATACAACCTAAGAGCTTAGAAGGGCCTCGAATAATACTCTCTTATCTTTTCAGGAAGAGCTTCATTTGCCACAACATATTCCAGAGGAGGAATATAATCCGTTGACACAAAGTCTGTTTGAAGAGCCTGTCTGATCTGGGCTAAAACCTGGTGAAGGTAATCTTCAGCATAAGAGCCATCACCCCACGGGCTAGAATTCTTTGCTCTAAAATCCACATATTTTTGAACAAAGAAAAGCACCGCTGCATCTTTTATGTCATTGGATGCGTTTATCACATTACCAAAGCCATACAATAGCTCCTCTAACTCGTCAAAAGCACGATTACGTCCCCAGTAGTTATAATGGGGCTTATAATGATCGCTTAAACAATTGAGACGCTTTATATAAAGTTCACCGACTTCAGGTCCATTCCAATGAATATCAGTACGTGGGGTTGGTGCAACTAAATTAATGAATTTGTTGAGGTTTTCTTCTACTGCTTCGAACTGAACTCTAAAATAATATCGCTCGCATTCTTCATAAATCAGAGAGACAGATTGATCGTTATTTAACATTATATGGGGGCTACCACAGTGCTCCATCACCTGAATAATACTCAGAAGCTCCCCTTTCGGAGTTGTAATACGAGAGTTTTTGAACTGATATAAAGACTCATTCACAGATATTCTACCCGCATTTAATATAGTAAATAAATCATATGGGGAAATAAATATCTCGTTGAAATTGCCAAGGTTGTACATAATCACACCAGGGGTGACATATTCGACAAATTCTCTCTTTGTATTAACGCCAGAAATCCAATTTTTCCAAAGGATATCTTGCTCTGAAATTTCTTTAAAGCCTTTGGAAACCAAAGCCATATTACCCAGATCTTCAACAGGAAGATATGAGAAAGCATGTGTGACTATCTCTTTAGGGAGGATTATGGATCCCTTGTTAGCATCCCACTCAGTAGGATCACTGCAAAAAGCAACGGGCAAAGTCATTATTAACACAGCAGCCAGAGATAATTTTTTTATTATCCCCAAATTATCATATTGTTTTTTCATCTTTGTTTCATCCATCCGCTAGCTGCCATTCACAGGCTTCTTGCAACGGTGCACGCTGATCAATCAACGGAAGGAAGCCTATCACCCATCATTGAAGCGTTGAGTGATCTACAAATGTTCCTCGCATGAGTATTATTTCTTCCAGTTCATGGTAACTGAGGGAAAATCGACATTTCATGTAAACAAACAACATAATCCCTGAAAGGGGGGAACAACATCCTTTAAAATGACGCTGCAAGGAAGAGGAAATCTGGAACATCAAATAACCTTTTTTCATCCCTTCTAAACCTTATACATGATCAATTCCTTTATATCATAGTAAAAATGCAATATTCATCACATTGGCATTATTTGCCAAAATCTGTCAAGTTTTTTTAAAAAGAGATAACCCAAACCCATTTGAACCTGGATATTCCCTTTGGTTTTGCATGAGGTATAGCATTGATGAAGTAGTCAGAAAGTTCAAAAGTCTGATAGCATGGGAGCTTTTCAAAAGATTTCTTGGGCGGAGAATTTTGGACAGATGAGTACTATGCCGTCACAGTAGGAGAGAGCGGCAATTGGATAGTTGCAGAAAGATACGTCAAGAACCAAGATAAAAACCAGAACAATGGTCAACTACAAATGTTCTAAACCGAAGCGCATGCGACCCCTTCGAGGCCGCTATTGCGATTTCCATGCGTTGGGAGCTGTTAGCAGATAAGCCTCTGGCATATGTGCTCCCCAATTGAGCGGTGAGAGAAACAGCTTGAGATATCGCGCACTAGGATCCAAGTGTATATAAGGATTCTTATATACCCATTGATTGAATTCTTGATAATCTGTTGCTTTATAAGTAAACGTTCGACCTACAGTAGAGTATATTGTATTATTAGGTGTTTGCTTTAAGAAATTAACGCCCGCCATCGCCATCTCCTCCACGGTATCTTCTTCTGCCTTAAAATTGAGATGAAAGCGATCTCCAAACTTTTGATTATATTCTTGCGCTTTTTGTAAACTGTAGACTTTAAGCGGACTAAAACAAACAGCTCGAATGTTTTGAGGAGGAATATCGAGATTTAAGAGAGATTCGACTGTTTGTGGTACAAATCCTGTTCCTCGACTATGACCTGTAATATGATAAGTAACATCATTTAAGTT
>BBVC01000076.1 GCA_001192655.1 Caedimonas varicaedens | reverse complement strand
TTAAAGGTTTTTAGCTATAGTCTCGGGCTGGCCCAAACATTTAAGAACTAAGTCTGTAAGGCTATCATTAAATTTATCATAGGCAGTGAAATAGCCTGCATGAATTGGTCCTGATCCATAATTCTGACAATCAAAAACCTCCCTACTTCCTCGTGCTCTATAGTCAGTTGTCCTTCCTTTCGAGCGACAACCCCCACTTTCTTATCATTCTCGAGAATAGCATAATTTCCATAAGGCTCATTATTAAAAACCTTTACAACTTTTTGAGCATTCTCCCAAATGTCCTCAGCAGTGAAATTTGAACTAAAACTGGATGCTATAGCAGGCGCTGTGAGAATGACCAAAAGAAGAAAGAAAAAAAAGAAACGTTTCATTTCACACCTTTTTAATAAGCAACCCGTGTCCATCGTATCATCAGGTTGTGTAAACTTAAAGTTAAAAATTGAATAAAAGTTCTTCTGCTTAATGAACTATAATGCATTTGAATTCTTTATAAAAAAGAATAGGGATCAATGTCGATTTTTACTTTAACATTGGTGGGAATTTTGACTTGTTTCATCCATTGATGAATCACGGATTGAATGGATATTGTGCGTGGCGTTTGCACTAGCATCCGCCACCGATATTTCCCTCGCACAACCGCCAGAGGGGCAGGGGAAGGTCCTAGCACCAGGATATCCTGAGATCGCGGCGCGTTGCGTGCAAAAGTCTGAGCTGTTAATTCCACAGCCTCGCGGTGCCGGCTTGAAAAAATAAGGGAAGCCAGTCTTGTAAAGGGTGGCATGTCACCTCTTTCACGAGATTCCATTTCCTGAGCGATAAAAGTCTCACGATCACCTGATAAAAGAGACATCAGGACAGGATGCTCAGGAGCATAGGTCTGAAGATAAACATGACCTGTTTTTTCTTCTCTTCCTGCTCGTCCGGCAACCTGATGAAGCGCCTGATATGTTTTTTCACTGGCGCGAAGATCTCCCCCCGAAAGTCCCAAATCGGCATCGATGATTCCGACCAGCGTCAAATTAGGGAAATGGTGCCCTTTGGCAATCATCTGTGTTCCAATAATAATATCGATATCGTGATTGTGAATTTTTTCTGCGATCTGAGCCATGGCGTCGGCATCTTCTATAATATCACTGGAAATGATAGTCGTTCGAAAAGAAGGGAAACGTTCGGCGAGTTCTTCTGCAATTCTTTCAACACCGGGACCACAACAAACCCAGCTTTCTTCTGCGCCGCATTCCTGACAGGTTTTAGAAACGCTGACATTGTGACCGCAGTGGTGGCAGATAAACTTTCCATGTTTTAGATGATTGACGAGCCATGCAGAACAATAGGGGCATTGAAGTTTTGTCCCGCAACTTCCACACAGAGTGAGCGGTGCATAACCTCGGCGATTCAGGTAAATAAGCGCCTGTTCTCCTGCCGCAATTGTTTCCTTGAGATGTGTCGCAAGAGGCGCTGAAATCCAATATTTTTTTTCTTTTCTAGCAGAAAGCTGGCGTAAATCAATGATCTGGATTGCAGGGATTTCAGCAACGCCGTACCGCGACTTCAGTTGAATGCGTTGATACTTTTCTGATTCACAATTATAAAGCGTTTCAAGAGACGGTGTTGCAGAGGCCAGAAGGCAAGAGATCTTCTCTAGATAAGCGCGGGCAACAGCCAGATCGCGGGCTTGATAGATAACACCTTCTTCCTGTTTATAGGCAGGGTCGTGTTCTTCATCAACGACAATCATGCCCAGGTTTGCGTAGGGTAAAAAGAGAGAAGATCGAGCGCCAATAATGGCTTGTGCCTGCCCTGAATGAATCTGTTTCCATGATTCTCTTCGCTGTGCCTTGGTCAGGCTGGAATGCCAAAGTGTAGGAGAAACCCCAAATCGCCGTTCAAATCGCTGGGCAATCTGAGGAGCCAGAGAAATTTGTGGCAAAAGGATGAGAATCTGCTGTTTCTTAAGAAAACATTCTTTCAAGGCTTCCAGATAAACTTCTGTCTTGCCCGATCCTGTAACGCCATCCAGCAAAGTTACGGAATATCCTCTGGAAAACTGGCTTTTAAGAAAGGCAACCGCCTCTATTTGTTGTGGCTCAAGAAGGGGGGGATTGAAAGAGGGATCGGGTGCAGGGAAAATGCGCTGGGGGGCTGGGCGTTTAAGAGGCGTAAAGACCTCTGGAACGCTCATCATCATTTTCAGGATCGTTCCTAAAGGAGACATCGTATAAGAAGAAACCCATTTTAAAAATTCTAGATTTTCCGGACTGAGAGAAAATCCCTCGACAATGCCCGAAATATATTTAAGCTTTGAGACAGGAACATCAGGGGTTTTCCCAACCGACCATACGACTCCATTTAAGTGTCTCTGACCGAATTCTACAGTGACGATCATTCCTGGAATAAGAGGCAAAGAAGCCGGGACAAGGTAGTCATAAGTATCTTTAAAAGGAAGGGGAAGAAGAATGCTGACGCATGGATTCTTCTCCGCCTGAGGGGATTGATTTTTCAGTTCATCAACACTTTGTTTTTGTTCCGGCACTTTGCTATACTCGCCGCAGATTTAATAATTTATGAGATCAGTTAAACGCTTGAAATGAAGGAACTGCAAGATGAAAATTTTTCTCGATAGTGCGGATGTTCAGGAAATAAGGGAATATGCCCAGACAGGGTTGATCGATGGTGTGACGACCAATCCCTCCCTGATTGCAAAATCGGGACAGAATATCAAAAAAGTTATTGAAGAGATTTGCCGTCTTGTTGCCGGTCCTGTCAGCGCCGAAGTCGTTGCAACAAATTATGAAGAGATGATGAAAGAGGGTCTTGTCCTTAGTCAAATTGCCCCCAATGTGATTATTAAAGTTCCCTTGACTATGGACGGATTAAAGGCCTGCAAATCGCTTAGAGAGAAAAATATCGACGTTAACGTCACACTTTGCTTTTCTGCGGCACAGGCTCTTTTGGCAGCGAAAGCAGGCGCTAGTTTCGTCTCACCCTTTATTGGGCGTCTGGATGATATCAGCTTCGATGGACTTTTGCTGATTGAGGAAATTTGTCATATTTACCAAAACTATTCTTCGCTGACGACGGAAGTTTTGGCAGCCTCAATCCGCCATCCCCTGCATGTTGTTCAGGCAGCCAAAGCAGGAGCAGATGTTGTCACTTTGCCGGGAAAAATTTTCAGACAACTGTATGATCATCCCTTGACCAACAACGGATTGCAAAGCTTTCTGGCTGACTGGGCAAAAACAGGACAAACCCTTTGTTAGAAAACGTTCAGTATCCTTTTTTGATTCTAATTCCTTGGGAATTTTAGATTATTCATATCTCTGAGCTTCAGTGAAAAACCATAATGAGCGGCAGAGTAATTTCGAATGGAATTCATATTTTCCCTATAAAACCTTGATTTTTTCTGATTCACGCAAAGGACGTGTCCTCTCATGGAAGCTTTAGAAAACTTATTAAAATGCCTTCTTACTATTTTAATAAGTTTATTCAGGGGAAATTCCTCATATTGAGCCTGGTTCCCCAAACGGGGATCAATGTTTTCCTTGTCTATTTTCTGAAAAGAAATAGTTCTTTGACTCAGAATTTTTAAATGAATATTTGTTTCTTGCCATAACACATCAATCTTCTCTTTATATTGGTTCTCAAAAGATTGCAGATTTGTGTGCATATCACTGAGAGAGTTATCAGGTGAAAATGGCAATTTATTAAAATTTTGAATTAAAAGAGGTAAGTTGAGGCGATTTGTCTGATATTTGAAGTGTTCTATAACGCATGATTTATCTGCTAATAACAAATAAAACCTTTTGCAAATTTGTCGCGCGAATAAGTAACGATCACTTGGTAGATGAAGAAAAATTTCCTTCCAGAGATCGTCAGGTATTCCCTGTGCAGTTGCTATTTTGATTTTTGGTTGTATTTGGAAAGAGACAGAGAAATTTTTCTTTTTTGAAAAGTATTTTTCTTCTTCTTCATAAGACGACAAGGCAGACATATTTGTCATTGTAAAAGTCAAAATGATAATCAAAAACAATTTTTCTATAAAACGCATATTCTTTTCTTTCTTGTCAAATAATTCAGATGTAGAGCAGAGATTACAGATGAAGGGATAACCTTCGCCTTTCAAAACCTGAGGGTCGTTGGCGCCCTTGCTCACGTACTTTATGTACGCTGCGCGGAATTCATCGCTCGTTCGCCTACCCGGATTTTGAAATAGAGATTAAATATATTCTGATAAAAGGAATTTAATTTTAGTTCTTCTGAAAAAGATGTTATTTTTTTTATAACTAAATTAAACACAGAATAAGCTCCAAACTTTATGTCATTATATATGTGGGAGTCTTATATTGACAAAATGGGAATAAATCAAGAGCTTACATAGATTTTTTTGATTTTTTCTAATTTTCCTTCAACGTGCCTTTATGAAGTGTCACAATGCGATCCATTTTTTTTGCCAACTCAACATTGTGGGTTGCCACAAGGGCGGCCATATTGGAACCCTTAACCAAATTCATCAGTTCATCAAAAACTTGTTGGGATGTGCTTTCGTCCAAATTTCCTGTTGGTTCATCCGCAATGAGAAGAGCGGGATTGTTGGCCAGCGCGCGCAGAATGGCCACCCGTTGTTGCTCTCCACCGGAGAGCCGGGAAGGGCGATGGGTCGCACGATTTTCAAGAGAGAGATTTTTCAAAAGCTGTTGGGCTTTTTTCTGGGCATCTATAGACGAAATACCTGCAATCATTTGAGGAAGAACAATATTTTCAAGGGCTGTGAATTCGGGCAATAAATGGTGAAATTGATAGACATAACCAATGGTTTGGCATCGCATGGCTGTGCGTTGTTTATCTGTCATCTGATTACAGGGTTGTCCCTGAATAAAGATCTCTCCACTTGAAGGGCGCTCAAGTAAGCCAGCCAGTTGGAGCAAGGTAGATTTTCCCGAGCCTGAAGGACCAACGAGAGCAACAATTTCTCCTGCTTTCAGGCTAAAGTTAATATCTTTCAAAACATTTAAAATAATCTCGCCCTGTTTGAAAGTCCTTTGCAGGTGGCGCAGTTCAAGAGTCGGCGTATTATTCATAACGCAAGGCCTCTACGGGATCCAGCTTTGCTGCGCGCCATGATGGATAAAGAGATGCCAGAAAAACAAGGATAAACGCCATGACAATGACAGCAGCTACTTCATAGGAATCAATCTTGGCGGGGAGTTTGGAAAGGAAGTAAATTTCAGGACTGAAGAGGTTTGTGCCTGACAACTTTTCAATAATCCTTCGGATTGTTTCAATATTCAGAGCAAACGCGATGCCAAGGGCGCTTCCCGCAAGAATGCCCGTTACACCAATGGTAGAGCCTGACACAAAAAAGATAGCCATAATCATGCCTTGGGTTGCTCCCATAGTGCGCAGGATGGCAATATCCTGGACTTTATCTTTGACGAGCATAATCAGGCTAGAGACAATATTGAAAGAAGCCACCAGAATAATAAGCGTAAGAATTGTAAACATAACATTTCTTTCCACTTCAACCGCAACGGCATATTTCTCGTTAGCTTTTTGCCAATCGATGACGCGCGCGCCTTCTCCTAGGGTATTGACGATTTCGGTTGTCATACCCTGAATATGTTGAGGATGTTGAACAAAAATCTCAATGCCTGAGACGGCATCTGGGAGACGATAAAACTTTTGTGCGGATGCCAGGGGAATAAAGACAACGCTTCCGTCATAATCTTTCATTCCCACATCAAAAATGGCAGAAATGATAAACTTGCGAAGGCGAGGCGCCATGCCAAAGGCCGTAGGATTTCCTTCGGGTGCCACGAGCGTAATGCTGTCGCCCGGCAAAACTTCAAGCTTTTCCGCTAATTTTCGACCAATAACAATTGCGTTAGGTTGAGAAAATTTTTCCAGAGAGCCCATGATGATATGGTCAGAAACCAACTTTCGCTGTTCCAGATCGGAAAGACGAATCCCATGAACCAGAACACCAAAAGCCGTTCCCTGTTGCATAACCATGGATTGGGCTTCGATGACAGGCGTTGCGCTGATCACTTCTTTCAGGTTTTTAATTTTATGAACCGCAGCGTCATAATCCTTAAATCCCTCGCGCGTCAGTCCTGCAACAGCAATATGACCATTAAAGCCCAAAATGCGAGCGAAAAGATCTTCACGAAAACCGTTCATCACAGACATCACGATAATGAGGGTCGCAACTCCCAACAAGATTCCCAAAAAAGAAAAACCCGCAATAACCGAGACAAATCCTTCTTTGCGACTGGGTTTCAGATATCGAAAAGCGACTTTCCGAATAAAAGCGAAAGACATTAAGTCGCCATCCTTTTCTTGAGAGAGGTCAGGGCAGATTCAAATGAAAGCTCCTGAATTTCACCTGATCTTCGGCATTTCATCTCAATTTGTCCTGTCTCCATTGTTCGTGTACCGACTCGAATTTGCCAGGGAATACCAATAAGATCCATGTTTGCAAATTTTGCTCCCGGGCGTTCGTTGCGATCATCATAGAGGACTTCTATCCCCTGATTTAAAAATTTATGATAGATTTCTTCACACAAGGTATCACACTTATTGTCACCGGGTTTCAAATTCAGTAAGCCTACGATAAAGGGCGCGACCGATTCCGGCCAAATGATCCCGGCTTCATCGTGGTTGGCTTCAATCAGTGCACCGACAAGCCTTGAGACGCCAATTCCGTAGCTGCCCATATGCAAAGGGATTGTCTCACCATCTTTTCCTGTGACACAGGCATTAAAGGCATCGGAGTATTTCGTTGCAAAATAAAAAATATGCCCGACTTCAATGCCGCGCGCTGTTTTCAGCTGGTCTTCAGGGACGGGGCATTTCTGAGGATCATGCAATCCTTCTTCGGCGGCATAAAGACTCATCAGACGATTAACGTCAACTTCTCCCTTGTTTTTGACTATACTGTCCAGTGCTTGATCATAAAAAACAAGACTTTCTCCTGTTGACGCAAGTACTTGAAATTCCTGACTTAAATCGCCACCAATAGCGCCTGAGTCTGCCTTGACAGGAATTGCCGTCAATCCCATGCGTGAAAAAGTTTTGATATAAGCTTCCAGCATTTTGCGGTAGGAAACGAGGGCACCCTCATAATTGAGGTCAAAACTGTAGCAGTCTTTCATGAGAAATTCGCGTCCTCGCATGACACCAAAGCGGGGACGAATCTCATCCCGAAATTTCCACTGAATTTGATACATCATCCTGGGAAGGTCACGATAACTTTTGATGTGCTTACGAGCAATATCCGTCACCAATTCCTCAGCTGTAGGCGAGTAAAGCATCTCACGATCATGTCGATCGGTAATGCGCAACATCTCAAGTCCATAGGCGTCATAGCGGCCGCTCTCTCGCCATAATTCCGCTGATTGAATGGTGGGCATGAGGATCTCTTGTGCGCCTGTGCGGTCTTGTTCTTCGCGTACAATTTGTTCAATCTTTCGAAGAACGCGCGTTCCCAGGGGAAGCCACGCATAAATTCCTGCACTTGCCTGAAAAATCATTCCTGTTCTTAGCATAAGGCGATGGGAAATAATCTGCGCTTCACTAGGGTTTTCCTTGAGCGTGGGCAGAAAATAATAGGAGAGTCTCATCGTTGTTCCTTAAAGATTTGAAAAAATTATTTGAATTCTGTCAGATTCTTGCGTAAGACGCAATTTGAAATCCTTATTTTTATGATTTTTCAGATTTTGGTGAGATGACAAATTGCTTCTTCTCTATTAAACTGCCTTTCCAATCTGGATAAAGGATAACTTGAATGACGTTTCGGCGGGAACTGCTCCTATTGCTTCTATTTCTGACAATCCTGTTTGGCTTTATGCTGGGGCAACGTCCTCTTTCTACACCGGATGAAGGACGTTATGCAGAAATTCCCCGTGAAATGGTTGTGAGTGGCGATTATCTTACGCCTCGCCTCAATGGCGTTAAATATTTTGAAAAACCTCCCTTGATGTACTGGATGGAAGCTGTAACTATTAAATTTTTTGGGCTTTCTGAGTGGTCTTTGCGACTTTTGCCAGCCTTGTTGGGCATCCTGGGTTGCGTATGGATTTTTATTGTTGCTCGATTGCTTTTTGGTCGGGAAGAAGCCTGGGCTTCAGCAGCTATTCTTGCGACTTGTAGTCTTTATTATGCCCATACACGTTTATTGATTCTGGACTTGGGCGTGACAGTTTTTCTTTCTCTAACACTTTTAAGTTTCCTTCTGGCTGCTAAATCACCATCTTCGCGAACTCAAAATAGCTGGCTTTTGGGATTTTATACAGGTTCTGCCCTGGCTGTTTTAACGAAAGGCATCATCGGCGCCGTTATTCCTGGTACAATCATTTTATTATGGACAATTCCCTGGAAGCGTTGGTCTGAACTTAAATTAGCTTTCAAGCCTTGGGGGGTCTTGCTTTTCTTTCTGATTGCAGCACCCTGGCATATTCTAGTCAGTCTTAAAAATCCTGAATTCCCCTATTTTTACTTCATTTATGAACACTTCACGCGCTTTACAACGATTGAACATGGACGTTTCCAACCTTGGTGGTTTTTTATCCCTATTCTTCTTGTAGGGTTATTTCCCTGGATTCATTTTCTACCTCAGGCTGTTAATCATGCGTGGAAAAAACTTCCCGGAGACATCATCCAGTTTCTTGGGTTATGGGTTGGTTTCGTTTTTATCTTTTTTTCCATTTCTCATTCAAAGCTTATTCCCTATATTCTACCGATTTTCCCTCCTCTATCCTTGTTTTTGGGAGTCTATATAGGAAAATTCTGGAGAGAGAATAAAAATGCTCTGGGCTTTGTATGGGGCGTTCAGGCTTTTCGTTTGGTCTGTATCCTGTTGATTTTTGCCCTTCCCATTATTTTTTATACGCAGGAACTTTTGGAAAGCTTGAAAAGTTTGGGTTTTTTTCTTGGTCTCTTTTTAGTGTCGTTGCTGTCAGGTGCTATTGTTCCCGGCTTTTTTGTTTCTCGAGGACGTGTAAGGTCAGCCTTGATTTCTATTGTCAGTGTTTCTGTGGTGATTTTTATAACGCTGAATGCCGCCTGGTCAACGCTAGCAGAGCGATCTATCAAACCCCTTGCGCTAACAGTGCAAAGACTACGTCTGTCGGGTGATAAAATTATCTGCTATGAAAAATATTATCAGGATCTCCCTGTTTATTTGAATCAGACAGTGATGGTTACGGCATGGATAGGAGAATTGGGATTTGGCATGCAACAAGAAGATACAACATCCTGGATGATCTCGCGCCAAAAATTTTGGGAGTTTTGGGATAGTCCTCACAAAGTGTATGCCTTTCTCAGGAAAAATACTTTTGAAAACTTGCGTGCAGAGGGTCGAAAAATGATCTTGGTTGAAGAAACATCAAAGGATGTGCTGATAAAAAATCATCCATGAGTTTCAATGCTCTGATCTTCCATAACGGGTTTCTTGATAAAGGGGACGAAGACAAGTAATCCAAAAAATAAAAGAGCAATCAGATAGAATGTATCAGCAAACGTTAGCACATAAGCTTGCTGAACCATCAAATTGTAAATTTTCTGAGTTGCTGCAAGCTGTGCATCTCCTGGCAACACTGTATCTATATGGCTTTGAAGGGCTGTGATCATTTCATCGACCTGGGGCTTACCTGCTACGATGTGATCTCTCAGACGGGTTTTATGGTGTGCGAGCCGATGGATAATCACTGTATTATAGCTAAAAACCTTTAAAATGGTTATATTATGGATAATTTTTAAGAGGATTATTCCATGACCTATTCATTAGATTTTAGACTTCGTGTTTTATCTGTAAAAAAGAAGAAAAATTTGAGTTTTGCTGAAACGGCGGATCTCTTTGGTGTTGGAGT
>BBVC01000075.1 GCA_001192655.1 Caedimonas varicaedens | reverse complement strand
TTTAATCCCATCGAGCATAAATGGGCACAAGCAAAAGCAATTAGACGCAAAAAAAGGTGTTCTATCGAGCAATTATTTCAGGATAATAAAATATGACCGTTTTATATGTTGTTAGCTATAATCAGTGCAAGTCCGATAGCGCCTCCCAGATTTCGTGCCGTATTATAAAGTCCTGATGCGTTCTTGACTTTTTCTTTAGGTAATGTTCCCAATGCAAGGATATTAATAGGGATAAAGCAAAGCATTAAGGAAACGCCTCTTAAGGCTTGAGGGATAAATAATTCCCTAAAACCAAAATCGGCAGTGATAAAGCTGCATAAATAAGAATTCGTGGCAAACATAAAGAATCCTGCGGAAAGCAAGATTCTTAGATCTATTTTTTTTGATAAAAGTCCTACTATGGGACCTGCCATAAATTGAAACATGCCTGTGACAAACAGCATTAAACCGATTTGTAGGGCATCAAATCCGCGCACAATTGCCAAATATAAAGGCAAAAGGTAAACAAGCCCATACAAGCCAATACCTAAAGCAAAACTAAAGAGCGTTCCAAAGGCAAAATTGGCGTCCTTGAAAGCACGGATGTCGACGATAGGGTTATAATATAACAGGATGCGCATAAAAAATCCGATCCCCCCCAAAAGAGTCATGTAAAAGAAAAAGGTAATGCTCGAATCTTCAAACCATTGATTGCGCGGACCCTCTTCCAAAATATATTCAAGACTTCCTAGGAATAGAGCCATAAAAAATAAACCCGCAAAGTCAAATCCCTTTAAAAGACTGTAATCGGGTTTATCAAAATCAACGAGAAACCACACAACGGTTGTGACCATTATTCCGGGAAAAATGTTAATGAGAAACAACCAGTGCCAACTGAGAGTATCCGTAAGATATCCACCTACTGTGGGTCCCAGAGTCGGGGCCATTGTGGCGACCAGGCTGGTTAAAACAATAACGGTCGATCTTTTTTCAGGAGGAAATATGATAAAGCTTGTAGCAAAAACAGTGGGAATCATGGCGCCACCAATAAATCCCTGACAGGCTCGAAAGAAAATCAGTGAATTTAAACTCTCTGAAAGGGCACACATAAAGCTGGCAATCGTAAATCCGAAACACGAGACTGCAAATAAAACGCGTGTGGAAAAAACACGAGAAAGAAATCCTGAGAAAGGAATCATAATCACTTCAGCAATTAAATAAGAGCTTTGCACCCAAACGATTTCATCAGCACTGGCTGAGACGCCTGCCTGAATTTCACTGAGTGAGCTTGAAACAATTTGAATATCCAAAATCGCCATAAACATACCAAATGTCATGGCTGAAAAAGCAATCCAGTCTTTAGAAGTGAGAGGTCTTGAATCGGCAGGCAGAGAAAGAGACGCCATTAATTCGATTATTCCCTTGTATCAATCTTGACAACCACTGACATGCCAGGTCGAATAAAATAACAGCTTGGAAGATCGTCAAATACAATTTTTATGGGTATTCTCTGAACAATTTTTGTGAAATTTCCTGTGGCATTTTCAGGGGGAAGAAGGCTGAAAACAGCGCCGCTGGCGGGTGAAAGGCTGTCGATATGACCGGAAAATAGCTGACCGGAATAAGCATCAACGGTGATTTTCGCCTTTTGGCCTTTCTTCATGCGTGCCAGTTGTGTTTCCTTAAAATTCGCATAAATATAAGGGTTGCAGGGAACGACAGAAAGAAGTTGTTGTCCGGGGCGTACAAGTTGTCCTGACTGAACGATTTTGTTCCCAATAATCCCATCGATTGGAGCCAAAATTCTGGTATTATTCAAATCATCCTGAGCAACAAGTTTTTGGGATTGGACTTGTGCTAGTTTGGCTTCGTTTTGTTGATATTCAGTCTTCAAAACAGGAATCTGTTGTTGGGCAGCTTCATAAGCCGCGGTTGTGCTTTTAAGAGAAGCTGCCGCTTTTAGATAGGCGGCGTCGGCCTGGTCTAGCTGCTTTTGGCTCATGATATTACTTTTTACCAAATCAACAGTGCGGTCATAATCTTTTTTTGCACGCTGTAACTCGGCTTGAGCGTCTTCTATATTGGCCTGGGCTTCTCTGATTTTTGAACTTTGCAATTCAAGACGGGCATTCACATTCCTCAAACTTGCTTTCGCCAGTTCAATAGAGGCATCTGCTTCCTTTACTCTGGCGCTAAACTCCAAGGGCTTGATGGTCAAGAGTAAGTCACCCTTTTTTACAGGCTGATTTTCAGCAATAGGGATATCCTGAACATATCCTGTAATTTTAGCACTCATCACACTGATATCAGCCTGAATATAAGCGTTATCAGTAGTTTCAATATACCGCCAGTAGGTAAGATAAAAAAACACCAAGATAAGCCCTAAAATAGCGCTTGCGGTAACGCCCAAAACTATTTTTTTCTGGTTCATGTGGTTATCATGCCAAAGAATTTTGTTGAATATCTCATTCAGATTAAAGTTTATTGAATGCTAAATCAATCAAATCCCGATAAGAACTCTTACTTTAAGCTGCTTCGGCAATTTTCCAGAACTCAGCAGTATCCAGGCTGGCACCCCCCACAAGCAGTCCATGAACGTGAGGGATGGCCAGAATTTCAGAAGCGTTACTGGATTTAACTGAGCCACCGTATAAAATAGGAGTTCCAGGGTTTTGTCGGGCAATCATCTGATGGATTTCTCCGATCTGGGAAGCGTTAGGCGTTTTGCCTGTTCCAATCGCCCAAACGGGCTCGTACGCAATCAGGCATTTCCCTTTGGGAACAGCTTGCTGGACTTGGGAGAGAACCACATCAATGGCTTTTCCTGTTTCCCGTTCTTCAAGATTTTCTCCGACACAAATGATTGGTGTCAGACTCGCTGCCAGAGATTGTTGGGCTTTTTGACGAATCAGATCATTGTTTTCATTGAGTTGTGCGCGCCGTTCAGAATGACCGACGATCACATATCCACAGGAAAGATCTTTCAGCATCTTGGCGCTGACTTGTCCAGTAAAGGCGCCAGCTTCATGAGCCGAGCAATCCTGCCCCCCCAGGTGAAGAGATGAATCCATCAGGCGAAGTGCGACAACACCCAGGTAAGGATAAGGAGGACAAACGACTACTGTCGCGCGGACAGGTTTTTCTTGCTCCAGGGTCACAAGTCCAGCTGCCAAATCACGACATGAACTCATCATTCCATTCATCTTCCAATTGCCGACAATCCATTTATTCATTGTATAATCTCCGTTTGAACGCGGGGAAAAAGTCCTTCAGGGATAGGGAGTTTGGAACCCGTCGCAAGCAGATGTTTTTCCAACGATGAAATCGTTTGTTGATCTTCAGGGATGTTAAGCTGAGCCAGTAGTTTTTTTGCTGCTTTTGGAATAATGGGAGAAGAGAGAATACCCAGATATCTCAAAACTTCAGCCAGCACATACAAAACAGTCTTCATGCGTTGGGGATTTGTTTTTTTCAGAGTCCAGGGTTCTTGCCCGTCGATATAACGATTGGCCAGTCCTACAGTCTCCCATAATACCTCGCACATCCTGGACAACGCCTGTTCATCTGCGTGTTTTCGCAGCTTGTCAATCATTTGGCGCGCAGCGTCCAGAAGTTCCTCATCTTCTTTTGTAAAGATCGCTGGCACAGGAATCATCGCTTCTGCATTCTTTTGGATAAAAGAGAGGACACGCTGGGACAGATTTCCGAAATCATTGGCCAAATCTGAATTGATACGCCTGATGAACGCCGTTTCCGAGAAATCACCGTCCTGACCAAAAGGCACTTCACGGACAAGAAAGTAGCGGATTTGATCTGAGCCATATTGAGCAATGAGATCAACAGGATCAATCACATTCCCAAGGGATTTTGACATTTTTTCTCCAGATTGAGTCCACCAGCCATGAGCAAAGACTTTTTTGGGAGGATTCAGACCTGCTGCCAATAAAAAGGCAGGCCAATACACGGCATGGAATCTGAGAATATCTTTTCCGACCAAATGGAGTGATTCTGACCACAATTTCTGGCGCTCTTCAGAAAAATCATCGGGGTAACCAAGAGCTGTGAGGTAAACAGTCAGTGCATCCAGCCACACATACATGACATGGCTTTCGTCTGATGGGACAGGTACACCCCACTTGAGAGCAGATCGAGAGACGGACAGATCGCGCAAGCCACCTTCAACAAAACGAATCACTTCATTGCGGCGCGAGGCAGGAGAAATAAAGTCTGGATTTCCTTGATAGAATTTTAAAAGAGGTTCTTGCCAGGCGGAAAGACGAAAAAAGTAACTGGGTTCTTCAATCCATTCTACAGGGGCACCTGTAGGCGCTTTTCCGTCAATTAATTCCTTCTCACCATAAAAAGCTTCGTCGCGGATAGCATACCATCCTGCATAGACAGATTTGTAGATATGTCCTTTTTCTTCGAGTTTTTTCCACAGGGTTTGTGCAGCATGGATATGACGCTTTTCTGTGGTACGCATAAATACATCAGGAGAAGCATCCAGGATAGGATAAAGGTTTTGAAACGCCTGCGAGACTCTGTCGACCAGCTCTTTCGGGCTTAATCCGGCCTGTTGGGCTGCTTTTTCTACTTTTTGTCCATGCTCATCGGTGCCTGTCATAAAAAACACATCATAGCCGTCCAGACGCTTGAAGCGCGCCAGCACATCCGCTGCAATCGTGGTATAAGCATGACCAATATGAGGAACATCATTGACGTAATAAATAGGTGTTGTCACATAGTATTTTTGCGTATTCATCCTCATAACTTTCAAATCTGAAAAATAACTGTCTCTTCTGTGGGAAAAATATTCATCATAAAATCAAAGGAGAGTCAGTTATGACAAAGTCACGTAATTTGCTCATTAAAGAGATAAAAAAACGGATTAATCAAGAACTAAATGATCGATCTGTTCTGGAAAAGAAATACGGGTGGGATAGGGCGGCTCGACCCGGTCAAAGAATCCCTGAAGGAAACTGGCATACATGGCTTATTTTAGCAGGGCGAGGCTTTGGAAAAACAAGAACAGGAGCAGAAACCATCCGTCAATGGGTGATGCAGAGAGGTTATCGTCGCGTTGCTCTTATTGGAGATACAGAAAGTGATGCCAGAGAGATCATGATCGAGGGAGAGAGCGGATTACTTGCAGTACATCCCCACGCAGAATGTCCTCTTTTTGAACCTTCCAAACGGCGATTAACGTGGGGAAATGGCGCTGTTGCCACTCTTTACAGTGCTGAGAATCCTGAAAAGTTGAGAGGCCCCCAATTTGATTGTGCGTGGATCGATGAGTTGGCTAAATTCCGAATGCCTGAAAAAATATGGGAACAGCTTCATTTTTCTCTCAGATTAGGGACTGCTCCAAAAATCATTATCACGACTACACCTCGTTCTACGCTTCTTTTAAAAAAACTTTTATCCCAGGAAAATAAGGGAATTGTCATCACAC
>BBVC01000074.1 GCA_001192655.1 Caedimonas varicaedens | reverse complement strand
AACCATTTTAAAGGTTTTTAGCTATAGTACGCATAGGTGAGTCTTCGTGCATAAGAATAAAAAGAAAATCAAAGATTTTTTTCTGTTCTTTCTCGTTTTTTTCTGCCAGTCCAGTGTCATAGATATCCATCAATACATTCATGACAATATTATATAAGCCCGTTTCTTCCAGCTTTCTTCTTTGAGTGTTCCAACTTACATTATGCTCCCCATCATGTTTCCAAACACCAAATGGTCCCTTATACTCCGACCGTCCATGGGCCGAGATCTGTGGATCAAGTGAAGCCCCAAGAAGCGAAAGGTTATTCAACATCGCATAAGAAATTGTTTGTGTACCGATGAAAGGTCTAAAATCAAGAATATTCACTGAATCGTCAGGCGAAAACAAGTTCCAGAATGAATAATTATAAGGATCTTCGCTAAAAGTCCCTATATCTGCTAAATCAAGACAAACAAGAAGTTTATAAAAATAATTCCTATTCCTTTTATCTTCAAGCTGAAGGGTCATGCTCATAGGTTTTACTAAATCCAGCTGATTTTTAAGATTGAATAGACTTGAAACCATCATCATAGTAGGTTTTATGCGTTCCTCTTTTAAAAAGTTGAGGCAAGGTGCATTGAGGTCATCAATAGTGAAGTTAATGTCCTCATCGGGCAAGCAAGCAAGAGCAACCATTCGCATGACTGTGCAATTGTATAGAATACAGTTTATTCCATTTTCTTCAGCACTGTCAGTGGCTGACTTTGGATGCATACTGTTGAAAATATAAGGATCGCTTTGCTCAAGATCAATGAGAATCCGCTCTAAAAGAGGTTTCTTTTTAGCGCTTATATAAGCCATCGCCCGATCAAACTGTTGCATTACAAATTGTTCAGGCAAAGTATCTAGACTACCTGTTTGCTCACGATGTTTAACTAACATCATTGCTTCATCTAAATATTTTGTCATAAATTTTTTATTACTCGTTTTCTTGTCAAATTCTTCTTTCGTTTTTAAATTTAAAGCCTGAAGTCGTACAAAGAAATCAAACTCCGCATCATTTGAAGCATGAAGGTTTGATGAAAAAGCGTATAAAGAATAAAAAATTAAGATTAATTTCATAGTATAGGAGAACATTTTTAAACCCAATAACAATTATTGCTTAATAGGAAAATTTATTAACTGAATATATTTTAAATGTCAATATTTTAATATAAGTACTATAAAGTATTTTTTTTCAGTAGATAAAATAAGGATAATTTATAGAATTGTTAAAGTATACTCTATTCTACTTAACTATTTCCGATGGGTGTTAATCGGGGGGAAGTATGGTCCTTTTTCCCCAAGCTCATAAGTGACGGTATTCTCTTAAAAGGACGCTGACCGCGGCAAGGTCGAGCGCGCCAAGCGCGAGAATTTCTTTATTTAAGTCATCGATCTTTTTTATCGCCTCTTTACGGGAAGCAATCCAGAACATGAGAGCTTCATCGAAATCAAGTTTATTATAGTGCGTGAGTTTAAGGATTTGCTCGACAAGATCACATTGCAGGACGTACAGATCTTCAATGGCGCCATTAAGGGCAATGCGCTGCCATGAATTTCCCAGCTTAATATCATCAATACGACGTCTTAAAATGTTGAAGTTGAAACGTGCACCGACTTCGAAATAAATTTTTGCAACCTGGGAAACAGGGGAATTTGTATGGGATGAGATAAGAATAATATCTGGAGACGATGCGGCAATTTGAAGTACAGCAATCCTTTGAGAGAGATCAGCGCCAATATTTAAATGCTCATAGGCTGCAATGGATTCTTCCAAAGTTTTTTTAGTCTGGTCATCAAGGCATTCGTCCAGTTTCTCCAGAAACGTCTCACTGCCTAATTTTAGTGCGTTGCTGGTGCCTAAAATACCTTCGTTGACATGGTAATGACGAAGAAGCCAGGGAATAATCCGTCTGACAATGGCTAAAATATCCATCATGACTTTCATTTGATTGGCAGGAGAGATACGATCATCAAGAGATTCAATTTGTTGCCATAAAATGTGCAGGTCAAAAGCCTTGCATACGATCAAATAAGCCTTGAAAACGTTGTCGATTTGGCACCCAATCTTATCTGCGACATCATAGGCATAGCTAGAGCCGAGGCGATTCACAAGATCATTCGTGATGATGGTCGCAATAATTTCGTGTTTAAGGGGATGGGTGATAATACTTTCCCGATAGTTTAGATGGAGAGGTTTGGGAAAATAATCCATCAGTTCTTCTTCCAGCGCAAAATCATCGAGCAGGGAAGACTCTAAAATTTCTTCATAATAATAGATTTTTGCATAGGCCATGAGCACAGCAAGCTCAGGTCGTGTCAGGGTTTTCTGGGTCGCTTGCATTTCGCCCAGAACAGTGTCATCGGGAAGATACTCGATCGTTCTGTTCAGTTTTCCTTTACCCTCCAGATAGTGCATAAACTTGATCTGCTCATCAAGAAGTTTGATGCCTTGTGCTTCCATCAAGGAAATAGCCCGCGTCTGGGCGTAATTGTTCTTTAATACCAATTCTGAGACTTGAGGTGTCATTTCCGATAAGATGTTATTTCGGGCCTCAAACGTCAACTCGTTTCGGGCAATCAAACTGCTAAAGAGAATTTTAATATTCACCTCATGATCTGAACAATCAACGCCTCCTGAATTGTCAATGGCATCTGTGTTAAGACGACCGCCTTTTAGGGAAAACTCAATGCGCCCCAATTGTGTCATTCCCAGATTGGCTCCTTCTCCAATCACACGACACTGCAAATCCTTGCCATTCACACGGACGCTGTCATTGCTTCGATCGGCAACATCTGCGTGCGATTCTCTGGAAGATTTTACAAAAGTTCCAATTCCGCCAAACCATAAAAGGTCTGTGTTGAGTAACAGGAGTTTTTTAACAAGTTCATCGGGCGTCATTTCAGGAAGTTGAACACCCAATAAATTTTGAATTTCAGAAGAAAGAAGGATATTTTTTGCATGACGTTCAAAAACGCCTCCCCCAGTGGAAATCAGCTCAGAATTATAGTCTTTCCAGGTTGATCGAGGTAAATTAAAAAGTCGTTGACGTTCCGTAAAACTGATTTTTGGGTCAGGTGTGGGATCGATAAAGATGTGTTGATGATTAAAGGCGGCAATCAGTTTAATCTTGTCAGAGAGCAGCATTCCATTACCAAAAACGTCGCCTGCCATATCTCCGACGCCAACGACCTTGAAGAGAGTTGTTGCAATATCTATCCCTGCTTCAAGAAAATGCCGTTTTACAGATTCCCAAGCTCCCCGTGCTGTAATAGCAATTTTTTTGTGGTCGTACCCTGCTGAACCCCCTGAGGCAAAGGCATCGTCAAGCCAGAAATTATATTCGCGGGAAATAGCATTTGCACAATCGGAAAAAGTTGCAGTTCCCTTGTCCGCAGCAACCACAAGATAAGGATCCTGTCCATCCCAACATACAACGTCATGGGGTTTGACAAGACGACCATTAATTAAATTATCTGTGATATCCAGAAGGCTTCGCATGAAATTTTGATAGCACTCAATCGCTTCGGTTACACTTTCTTCACGGGTAGGATTGACAAGCTGGGATTTGACAATAAATCCTCCCTTTGATCCTACGGGAACAATAACGGTATTTTTCACCATTTGCGCTTTAACAAGACTTAATATTTCTGTCCGAAAATCTTCAAAACGATCTGACCATCGGATACCGCCGCGAGCTACTTTTCCGCCTCGCAGATGAATAGCCTCGAAATGTGTAGAATAGACAAAAATTTCATACATGGGGCGAGGAAGAGGCATATCATCAATTTGTGTTGAATCAAATTTAATTGAAATATAAGGTTTGAAAGAGCCATCTGTCTGTAGTTGGAAATAATTGGTTCGCAGTGAAGCTACGACAAGATTGAGATAACGCCTGAGAATCTTGTCTTCGTCGGGACTTTCTACTTTTTCAAGTTCTGCAAGGATTGTTTCTTTTAAGGGCGCATTATCCATCGCAATAGCAGGATCAAACTTTTGTTCAAAAAGCGTTACAATCCTGGATGTAATTTCCGGATATTTTAACAAAGTTTGCTCTATGTACTCACGGCTAAAAGGAAAATGGAGCTGCTTAAGATATTTGCTGTATACACGCAGAAGCAAACATTGACGCGCTGTCAGTCCTGCTCTTAAGACCAGGCGGTTAAAACCATCATCCTCAATGAATTTCTTGTGTGCGGCGTAAAATGCTTCCAGGAATTGTTCTGATATTTGTATGAGATCAAGATTTTGAGAGCTGCGATTTTCAATTTTAAAGTCGTGAATCCATAAAGAGTCTGTCACTATTTTGGGTGTAATGCTGTAAAAGTTTTCCTTGATAACTCTCAGATCTAAATTTTCCAGAATAGGTAAAATATCAGAGAGCGGGATCGCCGTTTTGGGGTGATAAACTTTTAATCTTAATTCTTCTTCATACGTAGAAAAATCATTTATCCGATAAACGCGCGCTTCAAGCTCTCCAGATATGTGAATACGCTGGAGGACTTCTATATCTTCAAGTATTTCCTGATCCTTGAAATGTTCCTGGTAGCTTTTTGAAAATGCTTCTCTGTATTCGTTATAAATCCTGGGACCTTTGTATTCTCCGTAACGTTCTTGCAAGAGGATGCGAAAATCATCCAACCAGGAACGAGCGGCAATAACCAACTTTTGTTCAATATGGTAAGGCTCAATTTCTTCCGCAACTTTGTCTTCAAAATAAAGAATGTAATGAACGCGTGCCAGAGCCAGAGAGCCAAATTGAGCCTTATAATCACTCAGGCGTCCCTTGAGTTCCTGTACTAAAATATTTCCCATGCGCTCGCACAAATCAGAATCAAATCGATCGCGCGGCACATAGACAAGGCAAGATAGAAAACGGTTAAACTGGTCACGTCGCACAAAAAGAGCCAGGCGCGGCCGTTCTTGTAGTCCCAGAATGGCCATTCCAATGGCTGTTAATTCAGGAATAGAAGCCTGAAAAAGGTCATCTCGCGGCAGGGAATCCAAAATATGAATAAGGCTTTTTCCATCATGCCAATTAGGAGAAAGGTTTGCATATTCCAATATGTGTTCAACTTTTCGCCTTAAAAGAGGGATATCCCGTGTGCTGCTGTCATAGGCAACGGATGTGAAAAGCCCCAGGAAAAGGTGAATACCTATGATTCTCCCCTGAGAGTCAACACGCTTAATGCCAATAGCATCCAGAGCAACACCCCGATGAACAAGGGAAATAATACTTGCCTTGTTAATAATGAGAGGATGAGGATCAAAGAGATAGTGTCGCGTTTGTTGGTTAAAGGAAATTCCCTTAAAGATCTTGCCTAAATCCCATAACCCGTCATCAAACAAGATCCCTAGAGGATCACGACAATTAAAGTGCCGCAATAATGTCCCCTGCTTTGATGTGAAATCGAATACGCCATAGCCCAAATAAGTAAAATGGTCTTCTTTCATCCATCCAAGGAAATTAATCGTCTCTTCAAAGCTCTCACTATTTTTAGCAGCTTCAGAATTTTGCTTTATTTCTTCTATAATTTCATCTGTGCGCGTTCGCATTTTTTGCCAGTCACGAGTTGCAAAACGCACATGTGTCAAAACTTTCTGAATTTCGTCCTGAAGTTCGGAAATTAAATCAGGTGAAATATGCTCGACAATTTCGCAATGGATAACGGATTCAAAGGTTGCGTCCCTGACATCTTTTTGATCATAGGAAAAAATATGAGTAAGAAACCCTTTTGAATTTCTCTTCATTTTCAGAACAGGATGTATAATACGACGGGATTTGAGCTGATACTTATGGAGTACTTCTACAATAGAGTCGACCAGAAAAGACATGTCATCATTAATAATATCAATGATGATGCGGTCAGAAAGAGGTGTTTCAAAATCTGGTTTCCAGTAATAAACTTTGACTTTGGGCTCGCCAGGAGTGCGATGCTTAATAAATTCCCACATGTCAGACAAGCCCGTGGCCAAGCGATCAAGAGGAATTTTATGCAAGTCTTCATAGGTGGGATTTGTGCTGAATTGGCGAATAAATTTATCAACAAGGAGGTGTTCAGAGGGTTGAGTTTGCTTGAAAACAGTGGTGACAAGCTCATCCAGCAATTGATCTTTACCGTTTTTTTTGACTGATTCCACCCCGTCACCCATGTTTATGTCTCTATAACAGAATACTTAAAATCATAATAAACAGTATGGATTGATTTAATCTTACCTTCAAGATAACTAAAGGCAAATAACAGTAAACTGGTAATTTACTTGAGTTATTTTACTGGAGCGGGCGAAGGGGTTTGAACCCTCGACCCCAACCTTGGCAAACCTGTATCATATGTTTTTTTAACTTATATCACCTTATCAATAAATATCAAAAAATAAGTGCGCTGTGTGAGGTGCGTTTATTGGTTCCCAATAGACTCATCCAATGGTATCTATATTTATTTGGGAAGTTTGCGAGATCATGAAACATTGAAACTCATTAAATCTATTTCTACGATTGGTTTTTTTACAGCTCTTTCGCGGGTTTTAGGCTTTATTCGCGATATTTTGATTGCCTCCTTGTTGGGCGCCAGCCCTTTGGCAGACGCTTTCTTTGCTGCCTTTAAACTTCCTAATTTTTTCCGTCGGCTTTTCGCAGAAGGTGTTCTCAGTTCGGCTTTTGTTCCACTATACGCTCGCCTTTATGCAAGTGAAGGGCTTGCAAGAGCCCAACGGGCAGCGGAAGAGGTCTTCGCTGTATTGCTGATCATATTGATAATTCTGGTGACGGTTTTTGAAATCTTCATGCCAACTTTAATGAAGGTTATTGCTCCAGGATTCAGCGCAACACCTGAACGCCTGGAAATGGCTGTTGTTTTTGCACGGACAACTTTTCCTTATATTCTTTTTATTTCATTAGCTGCATTGATCAGTGGTGTTTTAAACTCGCATGGGAAATTTTCAGCGGCTTCTTCAGCGCCCATGCTATTAAATATCACCATGATTTTAGGACTTCTTTCTAGCAAATCTTATTTTCCATCAGCCGGTCATGCTTTATCTTTCAGCGCGCTTGTTGCGGGTATTCTTCAATTTCTGTGGGTATTTTGGGCATCCCATCGTGCGGCGCTTGCACTGCGGTTCAGAAAGCCGCGACTGACGCCTCTTGTCCGCAAGCTTTTCAGATCAATGATCCCTGGGGCTATTGGAGCAGGTGTAGTACAGATCAACCTTTTATTCGACATCGTCATTGCCTCGTTTCTTCCAACCGGTGCGATATCCTATCTTTACTATGCCGATCGACTGAATCAACTTCCCCTCAGTATTATTGGAATTGCTTTAAGCACGGCATTGTTGCCTGTTTTATCCTCTCATCTTCAGCAGAATCTCCATGAAAAAGCCCATCATACCCAAAATCGGGTTCTTGAAATGGCCTTGATTCTTACCTTGCCTGCGGCTGTTGCTCTTATGACGTTCTCTGAGCCGATTATGACAGCATTATTTGAGCGTGATGCGTTTCATCATAAAGATGTTATTGAAACCGCTCGCACACTGACAGCCTTTGCCTCAGGACTTCCTGCCTATGTATTGATAAAAATCTTCTCAACAACTTTTTTTGCAAACTATGACATGCGTACTCCTGCACAGGTAGGGGGTGCGGCTCTGGTTCTGAATGTGATTTTGAATCTGTTGCTGATGGGCCCTTTGAGGCATGTGGGAATTGCTTTGGCGACGGCTATTTCTGCCTGGCTGAATGCGGCTGTTCTTGCTTTTTTTCTCAGGAAGCGCCGTCAGTTAATTTTAGATCAACGATTTAAGTCCCGATTCCCACGCATCATTTTTTCTTCCCTCGTCCTGGGGTGTTTTCTCAGTGGCATTCAATTCTATTGGTCTTATGATACGCCTCATCTGTTGCAAACAAGCGCCCTTGCAGCCACTATTTTTCTGGGGCTAATGATGTATTTCCTCACCAGTCTTATGGCTGGCGCGATTGTCTATGATGATATAGGCAGTGTTTTAAAACGGAAACGAAAGACTAGTCAAACCTGATAAAATATCCTATAGACAAAAAATCGAATGATAAATAGAGAGCAAGGTTATTTTAAAATGAAATTATTACGCTCTATTGCCACTGTCGGGGGATTCACCATTGGCAGCCGCGTTACAGGGTTTTGTCGGGAAATGCTGATGGCTTCTTTATTGGGTGCTGGTGCAGTTTCTGATGCTTTTATTATTGCTCTTAAGCTTCCCTCTGTTTTTCGCCGTATTTTAGCGGAAGGCGCCATGAATGCCGCTTTCGTGCCTTTGTTTTCAGGAACCCTTGCGACAGAAGGAGAAAACAAGGCAAAATCTCTTGCAGAAGAAATTCTGGCGATTCTTACCTTGATTTCACTAGGGCTCGTGATCCTTATCGAACTTTTTCTTCCTACGCTGATGCCTGTCTTTGTGCCAGGGTTTAGAGCAACGCCTGAGCGGATGGCGCTGGCGATTGAATTCAGTCGTATCACGTTTCCCTTTATTTTTTTGATTTCCCTTACGGCACTTTACAGCGGTATTTTGAATTCTTATGAGAAATTTGCGGCAGTTGCGTCTTCTCCCATGATGGGAAATATTGCCATTATTTTGACTGTTTATGGTTTGTTGTGGGGAACAAATATGGAGATAGGCGATGCTTTTTCCTTTGGAATTTTAGCGTGCGGCATCGTGCAACTTTTGTGGGTTATTATTCCGCTTGCGCGTCAGGGGATTGTTTTGTCCTGGATTAAACTTCGATGGACGCCTCAAATCAAAAAATTTTTCAAATTACTAGCGCCTGCCGCTGCGGGATCAGGCGTTATTCAGCTCAGCATATTTATTGATACTCTCATTGCATCCTTGCTTCCTACCGGGGGTGTTTCTTATATTCACTACGCAGATCGTTTAAGCCAGCTTCCCCTAAGTGTTTTGGGAACAGCCGTTGGTACAGCTCTGCTTCCCCTTCTTTCCAAACAAATTCGCGCCCAGGATTTTTCGGGAGCACGGGAAAGTCAAAATTTAGCTCTGGAATACACACTCCTTTTCACTCTCCCCGCGACATTGGGTTTAATCATTTTGGCAGAACCTCTGATCAAACTTATTTATGAACATCGCGCGTTTGATAGTGCTTCAACATTACCCACGGCAAGAACTCTGATGGCTTTGGCCGCAGGGCTTCCTGCCTATATTCTGATTAAAATTTTTACAACCAGCTTTTTTGCTCGAGAAGATACAAAAACACCTGTCATGATTGCTGTATTTTCAGTTATCCTGAATATTGCTATTAGCCTTTCTTTGCTTAACTCTCTTCAGCACGTTGGCATTGCTCTTGCCACAGCTGTTTCTGCCTGGATGAATGCGGCCTTATTGGGCATTATTTTATGGCGTCGGGGAGTTCTGGAATTTAATAACCGTTTCCGGCGTTTTTTACCACGTATTGCTCTTTCAAGTTTTTTAACGGCTTTTTTAATTCTGTTCTTAAGGAAGGTGTCGGTAGACGCATTAGCAGAAGGTACGTTCTTTTTACAGTTGGGGATGATTTTCTTTCTAGTGGGGGGCGGAATTTTCGGATTTTTTGCCCTTTCCAAATTAACAGGCGCTTTCGATTTAAAAGACTTTCAACGTCAATTCCGCCAAGATAAAGTTGTACCTTACAAGCGAGAAAGTGTAACCATATGAGTCGTGTTTTTTCCGGTATTCAGCCTTCAGGTAATTTAACCTTGGGAAATTATTTGGGCGCCATAAAAAACTGGGTTCCCATGCAAGACAACAACAATTGTTTATTTTGTATTGTCGACCTGCACGCTATCACAATCCCGCAGGATCCCGGTCTTTTACGCCAAGCAACACGAGAAGCGGTTGCGAGTCTTATTGCCTCAGGAATTAATCCGAAAAAAAGTACACTTTTTATACAAAGTCAAGTCTCTGCACATAGTGAACTTTCCTGGATTTTAAGCTGTTTTACACCTCTTGGGTGGCTTAATCGCATGACGCAGTTCAAGGATAAGGCAGGAAAGAATCGTGAACAGGCTTGTTTGGGTCTGTATGCCTATCCTGTCCTGATGGCGGCGGATGTTTTAATCTATAAGGCAACTCATGTTCCTGTAGGAGAGGATCAGAAACAACACCTTGAACTCACGCGTGATATTGCTGGTGCTTTCAATCGATATTTTAATGTTGATCACTTTCCTTTGCCCGAACCCCTGATTCAGGGACCAGCTCCCCGTGTTATGAGCCTGCGAGATGGGACAAGAAAAATGAGCAAATCCGATCCGTCTGACTTTTCACGCATTCATTTACTCGACGATGCAGAGACAATTGCTCTCAAAATCCGTAAAGCCAAAACAGACCCTAACCCTTTGCCTTATGATGTCAAAGAGCTTGAAAACAGGCCAGAAGCTCAAAACTTAGTGACAATTTATGGTGCGTTGGCTAACAAAACTGTTCCAGATGTTTTGAAAGATTTTGCAGAAGCCCCCTTTTCAATTTTTAAACCAGCTCTGACCGAGTTAATTGTAAGTGTCTTAAATCCTATACGAGAAGACATTTTAAGGCTTCTTAAAGACCCCCATATGCTTGATCTTTGTCTCAGAGAAGGAAAGGAACAGGCACAGGAAATTTCAGAAAAAAATTTGAGCGAAATTCAGGAGCTTGTGGGTTTTTTAAAAAATTAGACTTTCTCTCCTCTTTTGTCAGGGAGTAAGTCCACATTCCTGAGAAATCACCTTATAGGCTGAAAGAGACCCTTTCAGGGAATATGTATCCGTTATTTTTGACCCCTTGAATGATTCACCTTTAACAGTTAGACTTTCACCTGTTTTCGTCATCATTTTCGTTAGCGCTTGGTCAACGTCATCTGAAGGCGCCCAAGCAGATTCACCTTCTACAAAAAGCTCAAACTCTTTTTCCGTTTCGCCTGCGGCTATGATAATTGTGGGCTTGCTGTCTTTCAAAAATCGGTATCCTGCGTGGACGCTGACAACATTATAGCTTTTGTCTTTTGGTCGATGTGTCACCATAAAATAAGGTTTCCCTCTTTTTTTATAGCGCCCCTTTTGTTTTGTGGGGAAACTCACCATATAACAGATTTTCTTGCCATTCTTTTGAGACACAAAAGCACGCCAATCGCCAAATTCTCCTATTTTTTTTGGATAATTTTCTTTTTGAATCTCCTTATCTTTTGCGATGGCAGACCAACATAAACTCAAAACAACGCTTGAGATAAAAAGAATATACTTCACCGATGAACCCCTTTTATGTTTTCTATAATCCATCATTCGTAATTTCCTTGTTAAAAGCAAGAGTGTAGATTGCTTTTTGTACGTCTTCTATTCCTTGTTTGGTTCGTGAGCTTGTGACTAAAAGTTCAGGGTGGGCCGCAGGACGTTTGGCAAGATCACGAGAAATTCCCTCATAAATAGAAGAGAGAGGAACACGACTTCTCTGATCTATTTTTGTCAAGACAAGTTGGTAAGAGACAGCAGCCTTATCAAGCATTTCCATCATTTCTAAGTCATTTTCCTTAAGCCCATGGCGGCTATCAATCAAAATATAAACACGTTTTAGGGTTGGGCGTCCTTTTAAGTAAGCACGAAGCAGATTATTCCAGGCATCAACAATTTTCTTTGAAGCTTGTGCATAGCCATATCCAGGCAAATCCACGAGGATCAAGAAATCCTGTAGCTGAAAAAAATTTAATTGCTGCGTTCGTCCTGGTGTATTGGATATTCGTGCAACATCGCTTCGATTGAACAGTGCATTAATCAAACTGG
The DNA here is from genome assembly GCA_001192655.1 of Caedimonas varicaedens. Lineage (GTDB taxonomy): Bacteria > Pseudomonadota > Alphaproteobacteria > Caedimonadales > Caedimonadaceae > Caedimonas > Caedimonas varicaedens. Next base: position 23,981 of record BBVC01000074.1, on the reverse strand, counting down.
ATTTTCCTACATTTGATCGCCCTGCAAAAGCAATTTCAGGAAGCCCTATAGAGGGTAAATCCTTTAACGTTGTGACTCCGAGCAAAAATTGAGGAGAAACAAAAAAGAGCTTTCGAATGTCGTAATCAGCGGTCACTTTATTTTTTTCTTGGGTTTCAAATTTTTTGCGGATTTTACAGATTGAGGACGCTGGTCATCCAGTCTCATCATCGTCCATTGTTGAGCGATTGTCAGGATATTATTCCATGTCCAATAGATGACGAGTCCTGCCGGAAACGATGCAAGCATATAGGTAAAAAGGATCGGCATCAGCGCAAATACTTTTGCCTGCATAGGGTCAGCGGGGGGAGGGTTCAGCCTTTGCTGGACAAACATCGTGATTCCCATCACAAGAGGCCAGGCGCCAAGCATTAGGAAAGTCGGGGGAGTCCAGGGAATCAATCCAAAAAGGTTAAAAATCGACGTAGGGTCAGGCACGGATAAATCGTGAATCCAGCCATAAAAAGGAGCCTGGCGCATTTCAATAGAAATGAACAGCACCTTATAGAGAGCAAAGAAAACAGGAATCTGGACAAACATAGGTAAACACCCCGCCATGGGATTTACTTTTTCGCGTTTATACAATTCCATGACTTCCTGATTCATTTTCAGTTTGTCCTCACTATATCGAGCGCGGATCTTTTCCATCTCAGGCTGAAGTTTTTTCATCCGTCCCATCGAACGATAGGACTTGTTGGCGAGAGGAAAAAAAGCAAGCTTCAGCAGAACAGTGAGCAACATAATTGCCAGCCCAAAATTGCCAAGCCACTCATGTGTCCAGGTCAGGATATAGAAAATAGGCTTGGTCAAGAAATAGAACCAGCCAAAATCAACAGCCTTGTCGAAATGTTTTACGCCCAACGTTTCTTCATAGCCATCAAGAACTTCAAGAACTTTAGCGCCTGCAAAGAAAGAACTTGTATGGTCAAAAGTTTCTCCTGGCTTAACGACATGAGTCGCTGTCATGAAATCAGCTTGATAATGCTCTTGTCCCGCACCCCCTGTTTCACGAAACCCTGTTTTAAGACCTTCTTTCTGGTCAGGAATCAGTGCGGTCAACCAGTATTTGTCAGTCATGCCAAGCCAACCGCCTACTGTATCCTGAAGTGCAGGAGATTTCTGCAAATCCTTGTAGGTTACTTCGACCAGCTTATCATTCAAAAAACCAATAGGTCCTTCATGGAGAATAAAAAAGCCTTGCGTTTCGGGTGTTCCATGCCGTCCTATGAGTCCATAGCATTGCAGGGGAAGATCTTCCGCAGAATGATTATAAACCCTTTGAGTAATCGTAAAGAGATACTTTTTATCCACAGAAATTGTTTTTTCGAAGACAATGCCCTGGGCATTTTCTGATCGTAAGGTCACCGGTGTTGTCGGTGTTAAAAGAGTATTATTGGCTGTCCAGATAGTAGAAGTATCGGGCAAGTTCATAGATTTCTTTTCACTCAGCCATCCAAATTCTGAGTAATAGGCGTGCTTTGTCCCTTGGGGTTCAAGTAATTCTACATTGGGGCTTTGGGGATCAACGGTGAGGTGATAATTTTTGAGCGCTAAATCATCAATTTTTGCACCTTTCAAGTTGATGGAGCCTTTAAGCTCAGGCGTATCAATGCGAATACGGTGCGTTTCCTTTAAGGCATCTTCTCGCGTCAGGGAAACTGCAGCCGCTACGGCAGAAGGGGTATTCAGTGTCTGTGCAACAGAGGCTGTTTCCTTCGGTAAAGCAATTTTTTTAGGTTGATCGAAAAAATAATTCCAACCCAAAAAAATACATGCAGAAAGAGTGCAGGCAATCCATAAATTTCGTTTTTCGTCTCGATCCATAATTTTATCCAAACTTTACATTTTTTAAGAGAGAACATCTGGCGGATAGTCAATACCCGAGGATCCCCAGGGGTGACATCTTAAAATTCTTTTCAAAGAAAGCCATCCTCCCTTCCAAAAGCCATGTTTTTGAGTGGCTATATAAGCATATTCTGAACATGTTGGGAAGTAGCGACATGCAGAAGGCAGAAAGGGAGAAATACCCTTTTTATAGATCTGGAATAATCCTCGCCAAAACTTTTTATACATGTATTTTATCCGCGGCTGGCTTGTTTCGATCTTGCTTCTCGCGATCAAGGCGTTGAACATGACGTAAAGACCAAAGCAAATCTTTTTCCAATTCGGAAAAATTTTGCGTCAGAGCGTTCTCTCTTGCAATCAAAATATAATCCTGCCCCTCAGTAATTTGCGCAGGAAATACATGGCGAACCGCTTCCTTAAGTCTTCGCCGTACCCGATTGCGGGTTACAGCGGAACCTATTTTGCGCGTTACAATATAACCAATTCTTTTTTCCTGAATTTCCGAAGAAGTCATCTGTAAAATAAAGGAAGGCGCCACCCACTTCACGCCTTCTTTTTGAAGACGCTTAAAGTCACGTCGTTTTTTAAGAGAATATAAAGTCAGGGTTTGTTATGCCGAAAGACGCGCCCGCCCTTTAGAGCGGCGAGCAGCAATAACTCTACGTCCGCCTACGGTTTGCATGCGGGCACGAAAACCATGACGACGCTTGCGTACAAGCTGGCTGGGTTGATATGTTCTTTTCACGCGTTAGGACTCCTTGACTTCTATACTTTGGGTTTTTATATAGGATTTTTCAATGACTCTGTCAATAAGGAATCAAAGAGCCTGACTGACTACGAAACATGTTAATTCTTCTAGGGCTGCCCGTACAGGTGTAAGAGGAAAGATTTGCAGTTGATTTTGTGCTTCCCGGGCATAGGTGCCGGCGCTCTCAAGAGTTTTCTCAAGAGCCTTGTGTTTCATCATATAGGCAATGGCCTGATTCAAATCTCCCTCTTTTTGATTCAAATCACCAAGAGTCCGTTGCCAAAACTTTTTCTCTTCAATGGACCCATGTTCAAAAGCCCATACGACGGGAAGAGTTATTTTCCCTTCCTTAAAATCATCCCCCACATTTTTTCCAAATTTTATCTTATGCGTGCCATAGTCCAGGACATCATCTACTAATTGGAATGCAATTCCTATATTTCGGCCAAAAGAAGCCAACGCCTCTCTTTCCTGATCTGTACGTTTTCCTAAAACAGCGCCAATTTCAGCGGCAGCTTCAAAAAGTTTAGCGGTTTTGGAGGAGATTACCTGAAGATATTTCTCGTGTGTCGTCTCCAGATTTTGAGATGTCAGCAATTGAAGAACTTCTCCCTGGGCAATCGTTGCCGAAGCATTTGAAAGAATTGACAAAATATCAAGCGATCCTACCTCAACCATAAGCTGGAAAGCGCGGCTGAAAAGAAAATCACCGACCAGGACACTTGCCTGATTCCCCCAGATTTCATGAGCAGAAACAACACCTCGACGCATACTGCTTTCATCGATGACGTCATCATGGAGCAATGTTGCAGAATGGATAAATTCAACACACGCTGCCAGTGTAATATGGTGTGAGCCTTCATAGGTGCAAAGCCTTGCTGAGGCAAGTGTTAACAAAGGTCGAATGCGCTTGCCGCCAGAGGCAATCAAATGCCTTGCTAATTCAGGAATAAGCTCAACAGGATTTTGCATGCGTTTGATAACAAGCTCATTGACCGCCTTCAGATCTTCTTCAACGAGAGTTAAAAGAGAACTTAAACTGGGCTTTGAATTCTGGGCATCATCCATCCACTGATGGGGCTTTACGGACATTTAAAAATTCTCCAAAACACTAAATTATTTTTAATTCTATTCATTCAGAGCCGAGTACGCTAAAGTGACAACTTAGTTTCAACTCTTGAATGAGCAATTTAGCAGGTTTGGAATGATAACCACAACTGATACTTTATTAAATGGCTGCGTTATTCTTGAGCAACCCAAAGAGGGGTACCGTGTCGCTATTGACCCCATATTTTTAGCTGCAGCTATTCCGGCGAAAAACAGCGAGAGCATTTTGGATGTTGGCACAGGTGTGGGAGCCGCCATGCTTTGCCTTGCCAAGCGCTTAAAAGATATACAAATTCTAGGACTAGAGATGCAACGCGAACTTGCGTCTCTGGCGTCGAAAAATATTCGTGTCAATCATCATCAGGATTATCTGGAAGTCATTAATGGTAACCTTTTGCGTTTCCCGCCCCGTATCGCGGCGGGATCCTATCATCATGTCATGGCAAATCCTCCCTATCATGAACTGGCAAAAACGACACTTTCTAAAATACCCTCAAAAGGTCTATCCAATACTGAATCAGAAGCGACATTGGCTGATTGGGTCAACTTCTGTCATCTTATGGCCCGCCCTAAGGGGACAGTTACCTTTATTCATCGGGCCGATCGCCTTGATACATTATTGGCTCTTATGAATGGCAAAATGGGAGATATTATTGTTTTTCCTCTTTGGCCTGGTTTGGGGAAAGATGCCAAAAGAGTCATCATTCAGGGACGTAAGAATACTTTTGGGCCTACGCGCCTTTCTCAGGGACTTTTGATTCATGACCAGGATAATCGTCTGACGCAAGATGCTGACGATATCCTTCGTCATGGATTGGGGCTCACTCTTTAATCTCAAGAAATTAAAAGATTCAATAGTTTGTATTTTTGGCAAAAAATTATAATATTACCAAGTTTTATATAGAATATTGATGGGTTTTCTTTAAGTCTATCTTTAATTAAAAATTAGCCTTCAATATATAGAAAATTTTTACTTTTATTAAAAAGATAGAAAAGAAGATTTTTACTTTTAAAAAAATAAGAAATTTTTGGGATTGATTTATCCATAAAGAGGTTTTATAAAGATTGACATTAAACATTATTCATCCATAATCCTCAGTATGGAGATGGATCACAGCTTTTGAAAGAGGACAGCGATGTTCATTCAAACTGAAGAAACGCCGAATCCTGCGACCCTTAAGTTTCTGCCTGGCAAGGTTGTTATGGTTTCAGGGACTGCTGATTTTCCTACATTCGAATCTTCTCGACGTGCTCCTCTGGCACAAAAAATTTTTAGTATTCAGGATGTCAGGAATGTATTTTTTGGGAGTGATTTTATCTCGGTGACCAAAAATGAGACTTCATCTTGGGCGGTTCTTAAGCCGTCTATTTTGGGATCAATTATGGAATATTTCATGGTTCATGACCATGTCTCTGTTCGAGAAGAAGAAGGATTTTCTTCCCATGAGGAACTGAGCGAGATTGAACAGGAAATTAAAGAGCTTTTGGAGACCCGTGTCCGTCCTGCTGTTGCCATGGATGGTGGAGATATCGTGTTCCAAAGATTTGAAAATGGTATTGTTTATCTCCAGATGCAGGGAGCTTGCTCTGGCTGTCCCAGTTCATCCGCAACTTTAAAATCAGGGATTGAGAATATGTTGAAACACTATATTCCTGAGATTGAAGAAGTTCGTGCGATTTAATGTTTCTTTTGGATTAATAATTTAGGGAAGAGGAATGAATCAGAAATCCAATTTCATAAAAAGCGGTCATTACGGTCATAAATTGATTATGGGGGGAGTCACTGTAATGGTTGTGACTCTCTATGGACTGGTCTTCTGGAATGTGCGTCATACAACAAGCGCCCTTAGAGGGACTGAAACTCTTTTTATTGCACAGGAATCTTCTCTTATTTCAGTGATCAAACAGGTTAATGCTGACTATAAAGAGGATTTGCAGACCTCTTTAAATTGTCGTCCTTTCGCAGAATGCAGTAAATTGGAAGAGGCGATGAGGATTGCTCGCACATATCCAACACGTTTTTCTTCAAATTTGGCTTATCTGACGAATATTAGTTCGCGAAAAGAAACTTTTGTCAGCAACTTGCTTCCTTCTATTTTGGCTCATAATGAAAAAGTTCAGTCCGAACGAGAGTATTTACTCATCCTGAAAAAAATTAAGGACACGGGGAAAAAGCTTAACTTTGAGCAAATGCAGCGACTGAACAACTTAGCTCTTAAATATAAACTTCGTCGAGTAACAATAGCCGAACTTTTAAAAAGAGTAGATGTGATTCCGCCTTCTCTCGCGCTTGGTCAGGCTGTGGTCGAAACAGGGTGGGGTGGGTCTCTGGCGGCGCAGCGCTTTAATTCTCCCTTTGGCATGATGAAAAGCCGTACTCGCGTTTTTTCCTATAATTCCCTTCAGGAAAGTGTTAGCCACTACATTCATAATCTTAATACTCATGAGGCTTATGCCCCCATGCGTGCGATTCGTGCAAAACTTCGGAATACAGGTGAGCAACTTTGTCCGCTTAAATTGGCAGAAGGATTGTTAAGGTATTCAGAACTTGGAAGAACATATACAGGGCGCGTTAAGACAATTATTAAGTCTTTCGGATTCCAACAATACGACAAAGCACGTCTTACCTCCTTTTACCAACAGTCCTAGACGTTTCGTTCCATTGAGAAAGGGTACTCCTAGTTTTTGAGAAGGAGATATTTTCTTTCTTCTTTTGATACATTTGCTGGTGTGGTATTCAAGGTTTGTGATGCAGCTTGGGGATGATCAAAGATGTTTAAACCAAAATCAGACTTCCTTCGTGAGACGATTGCCCGTGGTTTTTTCCATCAAGCAACAGATTTAGAGTCGCTTGACGCTCAGATGTCAAAGAATGGAGTGATTGCCTATTTGGGGTTTGATGCTACGGCCAAAAGCCTGCATGTGGGCAATTTGGTGCAAATTATGCGTCTTCGGCTTTTACAGCGTACAGGACATAAGCCCATTGTCTTGATGGGAGGTGGGACAACCCGTGTTGGCGATCCTTCTGGCAAGGATGAAATGCGCAAAGTATTAAGTGAAGAAGAAATCACTGCCAATCTTGATTCCATGGAAAAAATCTTTGCTCGGTATCTTACGTTTGGACAAGGAGCGACAGATGCTCTTATGGTTAATAACGCTCTATGGCTCAATGACCTTAATTACCTTGATTTTTTGCGTGATTATGGCCGCCATTTTTCTATTAATCGCATGATGACTTTTGACAGCATTCGTCTGCGCCTTGAGCGAGAGCAACCGCTCAGCTTTCTGGAATTCAACTATATGATTTTACAGGCTTACGATTTCCTTGAATTGAGGAAACGTTACGACGTAACCTTGCAACTGGGTGGTGCGGATCAATGGGGAAATATCGTTTCTGGCGTTGACCTGATTCGCCGTGTTCAGCGCTCCGAGTCTTTTGGGTTGACTTCTCCTCTTATTACAACAGCCAGCGGTGCCAAGATGGGAAAGACCGCACAGGGGGCTGTCTGGTTGAATGAACTGCAACTCTCAACTTTCGATTTCTGGCAGTTCTGGCGCAATACGCATGATGCAGATGTGGGAAAATTCCTGCGTATGTTTACAGATCTTCCTTTGACAGAAATTGCTAAACTAGAAGAACTCCAGGGACAGGAACTCAATGAGGCAAAGAAAATCCTTGCTGATGAAGCAACTCGTCTTTGCCATGGTGAAGAAGCCGTAAGCGAAGCTCGAAAAACATCAACAACCCTTTTTGATGCACAGCACACCGGTTCTCTGACAGAGGTCTCACTCCCTACTCTTGATATTGAACGGGAACAAGTAAAAGCGGGGATTAGCCTTGTTGACCTTTTCAGATCTACAGGGTTGGTTCCCAGTAATGGAGAGGCGCGACGTCTGATTCGCGGTCAGGGTGCTCGTCTTAATGATGAACCAGTGACAGATGAAAATTATAAAGTCACGCTGCGGGAATTCGAAGAGACAACTTGCTTGAAACTTTCTGCAGGAAGAAAACGCCATGCTCTGGTAAAACTCAGGGATTAGTTTTTGTTCCTTCAAAATCAAAGGAGAGATCGTTTTTTTCTTCTTCGGATTCGTTCGAATCAAAGTCAAAAATTTTCCGCAAAAAACCCGGTGTAAAGAGTGAGACAGGATTTACTCTGACAATAGGATTTGCGCGGGAGCCTTGAACTGTATAGGAAACAGAAAAAATACCCTCATGTTTTCCACCTGTGATGATCTCGCCCAGTAAAGGAATTTTTGATAACAAGGAATTCAGGACATAAGCGGGGATCACTGAACCTGAAAGATTGATATTATTGAGGGAACGATCCATATTCCCCTGAATGGTCATCCCCAGCGAAGCTCCTTGGGCATGACCATTAGAGATAATAAGTTTTCGCGGCGTCAGAGAAAATCGGGTTCTGAATTGCTGGAAAGAAAGCCCCTTGTCTGAAAAAAGATCGACCATACCTGTGGGAAAAGCAAGAGAGAGGATTTGACCTAGAACAGGAACATCCTTGACTGAGAAATTCTGTATCCTGAGCTTTCCTTCCCATGGACCCTGACTTTGAGCGTCATTGCGAATGGCATAAAGTTGTAAAAGTCCCTCATAAACCGTTAAAGGAAATCCAAAAGCTTTAAGAAGCTTTCCTGCCGCAGGGGTCTGTAGTGTTAGTCGTCTGGTATTATTGGGAAGAGAGGTTATCATGGCGTGGATCAAGTTTTCTTTCTTCTTGGAAAGGCGAAGGTATGCGGCATATTCGAAGGAAAGAAAGCGGCCTTTTTTACTATAAAAATCCAAACTGTTTCCAAAAAGTGTTTGTTCTGGATCAAGCTGAAGTTTATCGAATTTCGCCTTAACGGCTAATCCCTCTTCTGGCAGAGTAGATTCTTTCTCACCCATTTCCTTTAAGAAAGATTCGATATTCAAGGATTGACCGTTTACGTTAATATCGTATCTTCCATGTCTGTCCCTTGTGAGAGTTCCATGAAATTGATTCTGTCCTGCTGTAAAGTGATGTAACTTGAATGACTTAAAGGCTTTTCCTGTTTTGTCAAATACGCCTTCGCTGTCAATCTTAAGGCCGTCTACCGACATTGCAGAAAACTTTCTTAACAATTGAGGGACATCATTCTGCAAGTCCAGGACTATGGAAAGGTTACCCTTATTTTTAAGACGTTTTGTCCAGCCCAGGATTAGAATTTCAGCAGGAGTCAAATCAGAGGTTATTTCCAAAACTCCTTTTCGTTCTTTATTTTCAGAATATGAAATTTGTGTGGGAATCGCGGCTGTAAAGGAAAAAGGAAGGTTAAATCCAATACTTTTTAACCAAAGAGGCGTACAAGAAAAATCAACCTTCAGTTTTTTTACATCAGGAAATTTGTTGGATAGTGCTCGTTCCCAAAGAATTTGAGAAGGGGCATTATTGAGGAACCCCCGACCCTGAAGGAGTACTTTATGGGAATCAACCCTTAGAGAAAAATCTCCTTTTGAGACAGAAACGTCAAGAGACTCTAACGGCTTGGTCAAAGAAACATTTGAAAGTTGAGAAGTGGCCTGAGCTTGAATTTGGGACAGGCTCAATTGAGTGATCAAGGGAAAAGTCATCGCCAGGGTTGTATGAGCATCCCCATGACAATTCATTTTATCCATATCATATTTTTGAGCAAATTTTAGCGGCGGTAAATCGATAAACTTGAGTGTTTCTGGAAGAGAGGATGAAATATCAAGCTTCATTTCCAAAGTTTGATCTTCCTGATCCAATCCGTGAATGTCTATTTGACCTTTTGTAAGCTTAAGCCCCGCGCTTTGACCCTTTGTAAGCTGAATTTTAAAGTCTTGCATATTATAAGTTGCAATCCCATTCACCCCTTCTACTGTAGGGAGCTCATCCATATACTTCACGTCCCCATTCACAAACTCTAGCTTCCCCTGAAGGTGATGAAGTTTGGCGTTCACGGACTCAGCATCAAGAAAAGCTTCCCCCTTAAGGGTACACGTAGCACGTGGAAAAACGGCTCTGGAGATATGGCCAAGAACCCATTGTCGTGGGAGAGGCGCCAGGAGATGGGGCCAAATATCTTTCAGGGAATCTGCTAAAACCTGGGTTGCTTCTGCAGAAAGCTCGAAGGGGAGGCGCTGCGTTTCTGGATTCCAGACAGCGGTACCCTTGATATTTGCAGTTTTTTTGTCTGATTTTAATTGGCAAGACTCAAGGGTCACAAGGTTATCCCTTGCTGTTATCTTAAGTTTTCCTTCCTGAAGTTTGAGGATTTTGGGCAAAAACTCAGGAAAATCAAGAATTCCTTCAAAAAGTGTCAGTTGAAGGTCAGCTAATTCAATTCCTTTTTTGAAATGATAATGACCATCAAATTGTAAGGAAAAGTCTAGGACACTTGTACGTAAAACCTGTACAATTTTTTTTATCTGATCCGAAGCGTTTTCAAAATGATTATTCTGAAGGCTTTTTAGAAAAGATGTCGAGAGCCGTGGAAGAGAAAGAGAAAAAGCTATTTCCTGAGAAGCAGGCAAATACCGTAATAGCATGGAGAATTTGTCAGTTTTCCATAGTGTAGAAACGCTTGCCTCGATTTCATGGGGAGATCTTTTAAGAACAATATCACTGGAGGGCAATGTCCAAACACCCCATCCTTCTGGATCATGAAGCGTTATTCGCGCCTGGCTTATTTTAAGAAGCTTGAGATTTGAACGTAAAAGGCTATGAACCAGAGAAAGGGAAACATCTTTCTCGGATGATTTTTTCTGAGGCGCAGAAAGAAAGGAAAAAAAATCCTTTCCTTCAAAAGTGAAATGAGGGGATTCAATTTCAATGCCGGCTGGACTGATTCCTTTTGTCAATAAATCGGTAATGTTATATGTCAGGCTTACCGACCCAATAGAACCCTCTGCTATGGCGCCTTCTCGACGTTTGACACCAATTTTACGAAAATGAATCCTGAAAGGATTATCTAGCCCTTTCCAAATCATTTCCGGGTGATCAAGTGTTATCACAAAATCAGGAGCAAGCTTTTCCATCTGTCGTTGAAGAGTTGGTTTAAAAGCTTCCAGAGAAAGGGGGCCTTGGTGAAGACGCACGACAAGCGCCAGCATTAGAACGCTTGTCAGCCCTACAGCCATAAAGCTTGCTCTAAGAAAATAAACACCTGCTTTTTTAAAGGATTTATAATTCATAATATCAGGAGTATACTCATTAAATAAGATATTGCCGAGAGGCAAAAAGGATGAATTTAAATAAACTTGCGAGGAAGAAATAATAATGACGCTTGAAATTGGTCAACCCGCTCCTGAATTCAGTGTTTTGGTGGACGAAAATCGAAAGGTCAGCCTTAAGGATTATAAAGGTAAAAAACTGATTTTATATTTTTACCCCAAGGATGATACGCCAGGATGCACTTTAGAATCCTGTGGTTTTCGGGACGTTTATGAACAAATTCAGTCATTGGGAGCGGAAGTTCTGGGTATTTCTCAGGATGGTTTGCGATCTCATAAAAAATTCCAGGAAAAATACTCTCTTCCTTTTGATCTTGGATCAGATGAAGAGGGAATCCTGTGTAAACTCTACGACGTCCTGAAACAAAAAAGCATGTATGGGCGCACTTTTTGGGGTATTGAGCGTTCAACTTTTCTTATGGATGCGCAGGGAAAACTGACGCATATTTGGCGTAAGGTAGATGTAGCCGGGCATATGAAAGAAGTTTTGAAAAGCTTGAAGAGTTAAACATGCAGCAGGCGCGCATTTATCGTCCCGCTAAAACAGCTATGCAGTCTGGCAAAGCACACCTGAAGGAATGGGTGTTGGAATTTATTCCCCGGAAATCCCAATACATAGAGCCTCTCATGGGTTGGACGGGAATGCGGGATACGTGTTCGCAAATAAAACTTTTTTTTGAGACAGAAGCAGAGGCAAGGCAATACGCACAGATCCATAACATTCCCTATCAGGTACTCAAACAACACACCCCTTCCTTCAAACCCAAACAATATAGCGCTAATTTTTCACCGACTCGATTAAGATAAGATCGAGTATGTTTCCTTGATGTGCTTAACATTATAGGAGGACTTTTGAAGATCTTTCACATTGATTTTATTGTATTTTATGATGAGGATGTTTAGAGGATAGTGAAGAGTGGGGGTGAGTTTTTTAAAGAAGGAGCCGTTAAAATGAAAGTCTTCCTTATGGGTCTGGTGATCGTTATTTACCCGCAGAAAAACTCATTATCCCAAAGTTACAGGAAGAACGGGATGGAGATGACATTACGGGCAGTATGATGCGAGAGGATTTGGCATCTTTCCATCAATCCGATGAGGATTCAGAGGATACATATTCAGATCAAAGCGACTAATCTGACTAAATGAGTCCCTGGTGTTTTAAAGAGGTGTGCTTTCCCTTGCCCACGATAATATGATCATGGAGCGTGATGCCCATGCGTTCCGCAGTATCCTTGATTTGACGGGTGGCTTCAATATCAGAGGCTGAGGGCGTTGGGTCTCCGGTAGGATGGTTATGCACCAGGATAAGGCCTGTTGCGCCTACATTGACGGCTTTGTTGACAATCTCGCGTATATAAACAGGAGAGTGGTCTACCGTTCCTAGCATCTGAACTTCTTCGGCGATCAGTTTGTATCTTTTATCGAGAAAAAATAAACGGAGCTGTTCTCTTTTTAAATGAGCCATACTGACTTCGCAATAATTTAGGACATGTCTCCATGTGGAAATCTGGGTCACCCGCTGGTTCATGATAATTTCGCGATGTTGCCTTTGTCCTACAGCCTGAACCAATTTGAGTGTCGCAAGGGTTGAGCGTTCCATCCCTTTGATCTTCAAAAGTTCTTCTTCATCTGCATTCAGGACATTGGTTACAGTTCCAAATTCTTTAAGCAGACATTTGGCGAGAGGCTTCATATCTTTTCTTGAATTGACGGCGAATAAAAGCATTTCTATGATTTCATAAGGTGCAAGAGCATTCTCGCCCCCCTGTAAAAACCGCTCGCGTAAACGCTGACGATGACCTAGGTGAAAAACTTCCTCAGTCACTTTAAACCCTATTTTTTATTGTAAAGAATATTTATCACATAACGGACAAACATCAATCCCCTATGAATGTGTTATTGTCGTCGTTGAATCCAAATCAGGAAAATAGTTTTTCATAAAAGCCGGTGTCATATCTCCAAAACCCAGCACAGGACCTTGGATGGAAGCTTTTTTGGGTTGTATTGCTCTTTCTTCATGTTTCCTGACGGGCTTTTGGATATCTGGTTTTTCTTGCACAGGCTCTGGAGACTTCTTGTTTTCTGTTTCAATCGGATAATCGGTGATGTCAAATTTCAGGAGTTTTTGAATGGATTTTAAAAGGATATTATCCTCTTTTGTGACAAACATAAAAGCGCGACCTGAACGTCCTGCCCTTCCTGTGCGTCCAATGCGATGAACGTACTCTTCAGCGTTAATGGGGACATCAAAATTAAAAACAAAATCAAGCTCTTCAACGTCGATGCCGCGCGCAGCAATATCACTCGCCACTAGGAAATGAACGTCTCCCTGCTTAAAAGCTGTCAGCGTTTCTGTCCGCTTTGTCTGATGAAGATCACCATGAAGAGGAGCCACGTTATAACCATTCCGCTTCAGGGAAGTACACAGGGTTGAAATATCTTTTTTGCGATTACAAAAGATAATGGCGCTTTTAATAGATTCTTTTTGAATAATATGCCGCAAAGTCTTCGTTTTATCTTTCGGCGTAACATGAACAAGATATTGCTGCACAGTATCGGCAGCCTTAGAAGCACGGCTTACCGTCACCTCCACAAAATCCTTGAGAAACATCTGGGAGAGTTTTCTAACTTCAGGAGATACAGTAGCTGAAAACATCAAAGTTTGACGTTTTTCAGGAATTAGCGAAAAAATCTTTTCGATATCGGGAATAAAACCCATATCAAGCATACGGTCCGCTTCATCAATCACTATAATTTCAAGAGCATGAAGCATAATCTTGCCACGATCAAAAAGATCCAAAAGTCGTCCAGGAGTGGCGATCAGAACATCTGCTCCTTGTGCCAGCTTGCGTTCTTGCTCATAAATAGATTCTCCCCCGATTGTCAGGACAAGATTAAATTTATGATACTTCCCATAGGTAGAAAAGCTGTCCATGACCTGATTTGCGAGCTCTCGCGTGGGGGCAAGGACCAAGACACGCGGCATTCTGGCCCTTGCGCGTCCCGATTCCAGAATATCGAGAAGGGGGAGTGTAAAAGAAGCTGTTTTCCCTGTTCCTGTTTGTGCGCAACCAAAGATATCCCGACGATTAAGGACATAGGGGATAACTTGCTCTTGAACAGGTGTTGGGGTGTGATATCCGACTTCAAGAACACCCCTCAGGGTATTCTCTTTAAGACCGAGTTCGGTAAAAAGCATTCAGTTTTAATTTCTTTCCTTTGACGAATACTAGCTTTTACTTATTTAATTGTTTTTGAGTAAAAGTCAAATATTTTTTACTCTATTCATTTTTTTGAATTGAATAAGACTTTTATGCAACATTCTTTAGATGATTGCCTTATTTTCTTTTAATTTGACTGTACGGGATTGCAACCATGAGGTTGCCATTTCAAAAGGCATAGGACGCGCGAAATAAAATCCCTGTCCACCATCGCAATTTAAATCATTTAATTTAAGGTATTCTTCTTCTGTCTCTACCCCTTCCGCAATAACTTCAAGGTTTAATTCATGCCCCAAAGTAATGGCGCTTCGCACAATTGCTTCAGCTGCTGAATTCGTGATCATTGAACGAATAAAAGTTTGATCAATTTTAATACAATCAACAGGCAATTTAAAAAGGTATTTCATTGAAGACTGTCCTGTCCCAAAATCATCGACAGAAATTTTAATACCTTCTTCACGACATGATTGAAGAATATCAGCGACTTTTTCAAGATTAGTGGCAATGGCTGTTTCCGTTACCTCAATTTCCAAATATCCCGAAGGAATTTCATATTCTTTCAAAAAAGTTCGGAGATCTGTAAAAATTTCAGGATCTTCAAAATTTTTCATAGAGAAATTAAGAGCGCACGTTAAATGCAAGCCTTGCTTAAACCATTGTTGAAGATGAGAAAGAGATGTTTTTAAAAGCCATTTTGTGAATTGATTGATCAAGAGTGTCTTTTCAATCATGGGAATAAATTCACCAGGAGAAATCATCCCCAATTCAGGATGAACCCAGCGCACAAGCGCTTCAAAGCCAGTGCAACTTTTTGTCTTTAAATCCAATTTGGGTTGGTATACAAGTTTAAGCTGATTTTCTTCAATGGCTTGGCTTAAATCATGACTTAGCTTAAGATTACGCTGGATCTGTTGATCGTCTTTCTCTTCAAAAGAAGCACTTTGCTGGCTTAATTCTATAGATTTATCCACGGCAATTTTTGCTTTGCGCACGATAGAGAAAATATCTTCTGTTTCTTGAGGTGTTGCATCTCCAAAATGGCTTTCAAGAAAGACAGGAATACGATCAATAAGGAAGCGGTTTCCCAATCCTTGTCGGCACTTTTCTCGGATCTCTACAGCAGAAACGGTTTTATGGGGAATCACAATGGCAAAAGTCCCATAATCCACATATGCCAATTTAACGTAAAGAGGGACAAGCTCCCCCAAACGCCTTGTAACTTCCTTTAAAAGTTCCGTAGTCGCCTCCGAACCAAAAGCTTTGTCAATCTCTCTCAAGCGATTCAGAACAATAAGAAGAACAGAGGGGTGGTGGTGTCCGTGACTTTGTTGTGTCTGATCCTGCCATATCAATTTTAGCCCTGCCATATTAGGAAGCTTGGTGATTAAATCCGTTGTAATATGTAAATGAAGATTTTTTAAATAGAGACGAAAAATATCCGAAAGTGCACCAGAAAAAACACCCATAAAACAAAAGAAAAAACTTCGCAAAACCCATGATGCAAGGGGTTGAGGGGCATGAAGAAAAACATCCGCCGGCATATAGGGTCCAACAATCATACCACCCAGAAATCCTGCAAGAAATCCTCCTGGCATACGAAAGACCATTCCTGCCAGAATGATTGGCACATAGAAGGCATGAAGATAGGAGAAATTAGTCCCACCCATAACGTAAACAAAGGCGCCGCAAGCAATTTCCAGACAAACAAGGCCAACGATCATGGCAATAGCACTTAATCCGCGAGGATATAAGAAGGATTGGGCAAAATGATTAAAACGGTCAGGCATTTATGATGTCATTTATTATTTTTATTACTCAGACTATCATTTCTCATCCCTTTTTGAAAGGGAAATACCGGAGACGATAGGCTGTTATCAATTCTGCTAGCTCTGCTTCAATGATAACATGGTTTTTCCCACAACTTGCCAGCCTCATGTAATCTGCGTTTTCGTCCATTAACAGAGTAACAATTTTATAGAAAGCAGGATTTGTCAGCCGAAAGAGTTTTATCTGAGTTAATGAATATCTTGATTCAGCTGTTTACTCATTCTCTCTCACAAGGGGTTAAGTGAAAAAACGTGAAGTATTTTCCGGGCATCATGTATTTGTTTGGTCCACAAAGGTTAAGCAAGCCCTTTGATTTTTTGATTAAAAAAGCAGAGCAAGGCGCTCGCCTGATTCAACCGCTGCTTCCATGGTGCCAATCTCATCAAGAAGAGTGGCATGTTCCCCTGCGAAAAAAATTCTGTTGGCGATCGGTTCAAAAATCTTTTTAAATTTTATACCGTGGTAGTCTGTTTCCTCAGAAAATCTTTCTCCAAGTTTTACGCCATAATTGGAATAAGATCCTTGTGAATAGGGATCTTCCGTCCATGATTTGGCAACAGGTTGGATATAGCGTGTTAATTGTTCGTCTTTTGCTGAAATGGGTTCTTCTTCATTCAAGAGGATATTTTTAAAACCAGCTTTCATATCAATCCGTGTTTCCTGAAATAAATCCAGGGTGTTTTTTGAAAGCGTTGCAGCTGCCTGTCCTCCAAAATACATATTTAAAAGCTTGTCCTCGTTACTGAAAAATCCCACCATTTTGTTAGTGAAAACAGCATTATAGGGTGAATTCAAACGTTTCACAGGCGCCAATATTTTAGCATTGGTTCCATATTGGACTTCTTTTATAGAAGCAAGTCTTGCGGCAGGTAGAGCGACTTCATCAAAAATAATATTTTTATAGACCGAACAGGGAATTGCAAGAATGAGCTTGTCACAAAAAATGGATTTATTATCCTGAAATGAGACTTCTATTTGATGAGAACTGTTTATTCTTACCTTCTTTAGAGTTTTTTCAAGGTGGAGCCTGTGAGAAATTTTTTTGGCCATTTTCAAAGGGAGCTGGGCATTGCCTTCTTTAATCACAAGGCGGTGAATAATCGACTTTGGATGGGCAGGGGGAAGGCCTCGCTGCAAGAGATGCTTGAGCGTGTCTTTATTATGATAAACGGCGAGCAAAGAGGGATCGGAACCTTCATAAAGTGAAATACGTATGGAAAAATAACGCTTTAAGATAGAATCTTTTTTGAAGAGTATATCGAGTATATCCTGGATAGAATGAACGGAAGTTTTCAGATGATAAAAGAACTCTTCTAACTTCTGTGGAGCAAAATCCTGTTGTTGCAAAAGTATATGGGGAGTATGGATTTTCTGATCTTCATAAAAAATATGTGAAAGTTTAGTAATATCTTCCCTTATCTCAAGATCAAACTCTCGAATTAGAGAGAGTATATGGTGTGCTTTCCCGCCATCCGAGATATCGTGTCCTCCTAACTCTCCGATCGAGTCCTCTCCTTCGAGACTTTTGATAAAGACACTATGGACACGTCCTCCCACGCGCGGTCGCGCTTCATAGATTTCAATATCATACCCTTTTTCGAAAAGACGATAGGCTGTTGTCAATCCTGCCAGCCCTGCTCCGATGATAACAATTTTTTGTTTTTCTGAAGAAATGTTATGGTTTTCTTTCATGATTCTATTCAGAAGATAAAAGAGTACGAAGCTGAGTTGTGATTCTGCCAAACTCATCGAGAGGAGGGTAAGACCAAGATTCAAGTGAATCCTCAAAAGGCCTTGTATACTTCCGTTCTTGGAAATGACGATGAAAGGCATTAAATTTACGGGAGCCACCGGGAAAAAAGTAGGTATAAACAGGCTTCCCTGTAAAACAGGCTTCAGATATCATTGAAACAGAATCGCCTGTCACGATAATGTAATCGGCGAGTGCCAGCAATCCAAAGTAGGGGTTATGACCTTCCCCTGTCCAGACAACAGCCTGCGTTTCTTTCAGTTCTTCCTGCAAGATTTTTCTGTTCTCCGGCTCTGTGCGTCGAGAGACTGTGATAGCAAGTCCTGCTCCATAGTGTGCTGCAAGGTTCTTTAGTCTTTGTGCCATCACACGAACTTTATCCGGTGTCATACGATAGCAACGATTGCTTCCCCCCACCAGAACAGTTATGAGGGGTTTGGGTAAATGAACGATTAGCGGCGCGACAAGGTTTGCTTCTGATGCCAGGCGATCGGCCGTTACACGGTGAAGTGCTCCCTCTGTTTGGAGAATGTTACTTCCTGTGAGATGATCATGCCAGGGAGCAATCACGGCATCAAATAACGCTGGATTGATGCGAGGATTTTGAAGCTGGATAACTTTGGTTCGACCCTGCGTTATTTTGCGGATATAAGCGGTAGGGGCGACACTGAGGCGACCGGCAGCGATGATCAGATCGGGCCAGGGATGTGTCAGGAACCCACTTGGAGTGCTGGCTCCTGAGAGGGGGTTAAACCAAAGAGACGGCGGTAAATAATGCCACAGCCCCCTGGATTGCAATCTTTTGATTTCAGGATTAAATCCAAGGTTTTCTGCCAGACCAACGCACTGATGTTCCGTTCCCACTTTCCCATCATCGCAGACGACCCAGCACGTTTTCCTGGTCATTATTCCTTATCCTAGACAAACTCCACTGAAATAATTTCATATGTTTTGGAACCCCCTGGGGTATGGACTTCCACGGAATCTCCCGTTTTCTTGCCAATGAGACTGCGCGCAAGGGGGGCAGAAATTGATAAAAAACCTTTCTTGATGTCAGACTCATCTACACCAACAATTTGGTAAATGCTTTCTTCCTCTGTCTCTTCATCAATCAATTTGACTGATGCTCCAAATCGGACAATGTCCCCCTTTAGCTTTGCAACATCGATCACTTCTGCTAGGGATAATTTTGCCTCCAGTTCAGCAATGCGTCCTTCAATAAAACCCTGGCGCTCGCGCGCGGCATGATATTCTGCATTTTCTGAAAGGTCACCCAAAGCTCGAGCTTCAGAGATTGCCTTGATGACAGCAATTCTCTCAACTGTTTTTAAGTGTTTCAATTCTTCTTGCAGGCGGGAAAAACCCCCCGCAGTCATGGGAATTCGCTGCATACTGGACTCTCTTAAACGACGTTAATGTTTTATTCTGACTCATTTTAAAGAAAATAAAAGACCATATTTCTTGAAACAATACAAGTTTTTTCTGATTTATGCGAGATATTGAAGATACAGAGACTTTTTCATCTCTCTATCGTTTCCTTGAAATTTGTTTGGGAAAGAGACTATAAAGAAATAGATACCCTGTTCCATTTTCTGAGGTTTTTTTGTGAGTCACGCTGATTTTGTTCATTTGCGCGTTCATTCTGCCTATTCTCTTGCTGAAGGTGCCATCAAGATCCCTGATCTGATTGCGCGTTGCCGGCAAGAGCGTATGCCTGCTGTTGCATTGACAGATACAGGAAATCTTTTTGGTGCGCTGGAATTTTCTAAGGCGGCAGCCTCTGAAGGCATTCAACCTATTATTGGATGTCAGCTTCGCACAAGCCTGAGAGCAAGTGATCCGCGTCATCAGGAGTTGCGCCTTCCTGGCGTTCCGCCGCACTGTGACCAGCTTGTTCTCTTGGCGCAAAATACGCGAGGCTATCAAAATTTGATGAAGCTTGTCAGTCAGTCGTACCTGCAATACCCCCATGATCCTCATATTTCTTTCGAATGGTTAACAGAATATCATGAAGGGTTAATTGCCCTTTCAGGGGGATTGGACGGGGGGGGAGCGAAACTTCTGCTTCAAGGACAAAAGCAGTCTGCCTCGGATCTTTTCCAGAATCTAGGGAATATTTTTCAGAATCGTTTTTATATCGAAGTGACGCGTCATGGATGGGATGATCAACGGGAAAGTGATATTGAAGGGCTTCTGATTCAGCTGGCGTACGATCTTCATCTGCCTCTTGTGGCGACCAATGAAGCTTTTTTTATAGACGAATCAATGTATGAAGCCCACGACGCTCTGCTTTGCGTTGCAACGGGGTCTTATGTCAGTAAACAGGATCGACGTCGCGTCACGCCGCGTCATCGTCTTCGTTCTCCTCGAGAAATGAGAGAGATTTTTCAGGATTTGCCGGAAGCCATAGAAAATACGCTTGTCATTGCAGAACGCTGTGGTTTTATGGTTGAACCTTGCAAACCCATGCTTCCCCTTTTTCCTACTGATCGCAAAGAGCCTGATGAGCTTGCGTTTCAAGCCCATAAAGGTCTGGAGCAACGCCTGAAGTCTCAGGTTTTTAGAGAATCCATGATGACGGAAGAAAGAGAACAATATCAACGCCGCTATTCAGAGAGGCTCGGACAGGAGATTGAGACGATCTCGCGCATGGGTTATGCAGGATATTATCTGATTGTCTCAGATTTCGTTAAATGGGCAAGGAATCATCATATTCCTGTAGGCCCGGGACGAGGTTCTGGCGCTGGTTCTCTGGTGGCCTGGGTATTGACAATCACGGATATTGATCCGATCTATTTTGGATTGCCCTTTGAGCGTTTTCTAAATCCTGAACGTATTTCCATGCCTGACTTTGATATTGATTTTTGTCAGGAACGTCGGGATGAAGTAATTGCCTACGTTCGTGATAAATATGGGCATGACCGCGTAGCTCAAATCAGTACCTTTGGAAAACTGCAGGCGCGAGCCGTTTTGCGTGATGTGGGGCGAGTGCTGGGGATGCCTTATGGCCAAGTAGATCGGCTTTCAAAAATGATCCCCAATAATCCAGCCAGTCCTGTGACGCTCAATGAAGC
The DNA here is from genome assembly GCA_001192655.1 of Caedimonas varicaedens. GTDB lineage: Bacteria > Pseudomonadota > Alphaproteobacteria > Caedimonadales > Caedimonadaceae > Caedimonas > Caedimonas varicaedens. The sequence continues at coordinate 3,139 of BBVC01000074.1, read as the reverse complement.
TTTCAAACAGGATCCCCAATTTCAGCAATTAGCGCGTGAAGATACCACTGTGCAGCAACTTTTAGACATTGCCATGAAACTGGAGGGGCTTTATCGTCACGTTTCTACCCATGCTGCAGGCATCGTGATCGGAGACCGTTGCCTGGATGAGCTTGTTCCTCTTTACCATGACGGAAAAAGCCAGCTTCCCGCCACCCAATTCAATATGAAAGACGTTGAAACAGTCGGGCTGGTGAAATTGGACTTTTTAGGGTTAAAGACACTCACAATCATTCAAAAAACACTGGATCTATTGAAGCCAGGAAATATTGAAATTGATATTTCAACGATTCCTCTTGATGATGCAAAGACGTTTGAAATGCTTCAGCGTGTTGAAACAGTGGGGATTTTTCAGGTAGAAGGAGCGGGGATGCGCGATGTTTTGCGTCGTATGCAGCCGTATCGATTTGAGGAACTGATTGCTCTTGTTGCCCTTTACAGACCCGGCCCCATGGATGATATCCCCCGTTATCTTGCCTGTAAGCATGGGCAAGAGCCTGTCAATTATGGTCATCCCCTGCTTGAAAACACTCTTAAAGAGACGTATGGTGTGATGGTCTACCAGGAACAAGTTATGCAAATTGCTCAGGTTATGGGCGGATATACGCTTGGCGCAGCGGATCTTCTACGGCGTGCTATGGGAAAGAAAATTAAAGGCGAGATGGATGCCCAACGTCAAATTTTTGTGGAGGGGGCTGAAAAAAAAGGAGTGAAAAAAGCACTTGCTTCGCAACTTTTTGATCAGATGGCCAAGTTTGCAGGTTATGGGTTTAACAAGTGTCATGCGGGTCCGTATGCGCTTATTATTTACCAAACGGCTTATTTGAAAGCGAATTATCCTGTTGAATTTATGGCCGCAACCATGACGTATGATATGAACAATACGGATAAATTGAACCTGTATCGTGAAGAGCTTGTGCGATTGAACATTCCGCTTCTTCCTCCTGACATCAATCATTCTTTTCCTGATTTTCGGGTAGAAAAAACCGCGGACGGCAAGGCTTGTATTCGTTATGCCCTGGCTGCTGTTAAAAACGTAGGTGAAGCAGGCATGAAAGATCTGGTTCGGGAAAGGGAACGGGAGGGGGCTTTCAGAGATCTGATTGATTTTGCACGCCGTCTTGACAGTAAAATTGTTAATAAGCGCATGTTGGAAAATCTCATTTGTGCAGGCGCTTTTGATCAGCTTCATCCTCATCGCGCCCAATTATTTGAATCCGTTGATATTATTCTGAAGTATGTGGGCGAAAAAAGTGTGCAAAACGCCAGTCAACAAAACAATCTCTTTGGTTCTGGAGATATCGACGAACTTCCCGTCATTAAATTCCCTTCTGTTGCGGCGTGGTCAGGTCTCAAAAGTTTGCAAAATGAACTAGAAGCTGTGGGGTTCTATCTTTCAGCACATCCGTTGGACACCTATGGTGCTGCTTTGGACCGACTTCACTTAACCTCTTCCTCAGTTCTACAAGAAATGTGCGTACGCCAGGAAACTGTTTCTGTCACCATGGCCGGCGTTATGATCAACAAAAAAGAGCGCTTTAGCAAGAATGGCTCCCGTTTTGCCTTCATCACATTTTCTGATTCTTCAGGCATTTTTGAAGTCACTATTTTTTCAGAAGTTTATACGCAATACCGCGAACGTCTGGAAGCTGGTGCGACGATGCTGATGAAGGTTTCGGCGCGTCTGGACGGCGATAGTTTGCGTTTGACGGTTAATGGGATGGAAGAACTTAACAGCGCTTTGGGTCGGCATCCTGCTTGTCTGGAAATTCATTTAACAGGTCATGAAGCTTTCGAACATTTGAAAGCAATACTGGAAGGCATTGAAAAAGGAAATTCATCTATTAAAATTGTAATGAAACCAAAAGGACGCAAGGTGACTTTAAAGCTTCCTCGCTGTTTCAATGTGACGCCGGCAATACGTGAGTCTCTTGGCTTGATTCCAGGTATTGAAAGCCTGAAAGATGTATAAGGTTCACACGCATATTAAATCTCCTAATTATGGTGAGCGTTCTTTGAATACGTCCCTTGAATTTCTCATCATGCACTACACAGCTTGTGATCTTAAAACGTCTCTTAAAGTTCTTACTGATCCTGAAACAGCTCATCCTGTCAGTGCTCATTATCTTGTTGATGAAAATGGGGAAGTTTATCGACTTGTAGATGAACAGCATCGTGCATGGCATGCGGGTAAAAGCGCTTGGAGGGGGCTTACAGATATAAACAGTCGATCTATCGGTATTGAAATTGTTAATCTGGGGCAGGGGACGGAGTATCGCCCTTTTCCATCAGCTCAAATGGAGAGTATCGCGCATCTTTCAAAAGAAATTATCGCTCGCCATCGAATTCCTTCTTGCCATGTTTTAGGTCACTCTGATATTGCTCCGGGTCGTAAGATAGATCCAGGCCCTCTTTTTAACTGGAGATGGCTGGCCTGTCAGGGGGTAGGAATTTACCCTGACATAGGGCAAGAAATAAAAGGGAACAGCACGGGAATTGATGTTGGAAGAATTCAGCACCTGTTGGCACAGTATGGTTATGATACACCTTTGACAGGCATTTTGGACACAGGGACACAGGCTGTTATCCAGGCTTTTCTGATGCACTTTTACCCGGAGTCTTTGGGAAGGGAGGCAGATTCTGAATTTTTGCGAAGATTGGAGATTTTACAATCGTACAGTGAAAATTCCCGCGGCATTATTCACAAATAGAAGATGCATTAATTGCATACCATCTTTTTTGGAATGTAAAATGTTGCAACCCAAGTCTGACCTCATGTATAATGGTAATACATAATACGATTATGTCCTAAATATTATCAATTTATAAAATTATGTTTAAATTGGCAATTATGGGTAATGAAAGTCTGAAAATATTTTTGAAACCCAGAAAATCAAATTATTGATCTAGCCTTCCTGCAAAAAAATCCCGGTTAAACTAACTGGGATTTTTTATTATAAAAATGTCAGTTATGATATTTTCGTATCTATAATTCGCCATATATAGCTAAAAACCTTTAAAATGGTTATATTATGGATAATTTTTAAGAGGATTATTCCATGACCTATTCATTAGATTTTAGACTTCGTGTTTTATCTGT
>BBVC01000073.1 GCA_001192655.1 Caedimonas varicaedens | reverse complement strand
TATGTTGTTAGCTATAAAACAATGGGAAACAAATAGGAATTTGCACCAAAAAAGAAAGTAAAAACTCTAAAGAAAAATATTTCGTAACCAATCGCAATGAAACCGATGATAAAGGAAAAAAATAAAATCTTGTAATTGAGCTTTTCTCTCGTGATCGTAGTCTTTTCGGATAGGCACTTCATCTCCATAATCCCCTTGAATCTTAAGCAATAATAAAGCTAGAAGAGAGATGAAGAAATTTCCCACTGCAACAAAGCGGACGGTATCACTCATATCAAAATAAGGGTTTAATAAAAATCCTGTAACCAGAGCACCAAAAGCAGCACCAAAGATATTCAATCCGTAAAACTTACCAATAACCGCTCCGCCTGGCATTGTTTTTCTGAGAGCATGAGTGACAATGGGTAAGGAAGTACCCATAAGGAAAACTGGAAAAAATAAAATAACAAAGCATAACTCAGAACAGCATTATCTCCATTATACAAAAATAAGGAAATAAATTGACCGCTTCTTAAAATAAAAGGACTAAAAAAACCATAAATAGATATGGAAACTTCTGCCAAAAAGAAAAAATAGAGCGATTTCTGATATTTTTTTGTTATATGACCACCAAAGAAGTATGATCAATTCCTATAGTTTGAGTTAAGATTCTCTTCCAGCATATTTGAAAAGCAAGAGATGCAAAGCCTGAGAAAAAGAAAACAATACCTGCAACAAACGTCAAAGATCTATAGTTTTTAATCATTAATTATCTCTATCAGTGTTGTGAATAAATCAAATTGTATAGGTTTACTATAAAATTATGTTGAGTATATTCTCACAACAATATCATTTCTTCCGTTTACTTAAAGAATCCAGATGAGACTTAATGTCTTTAGGAATAAAAAGATGACGCCTTGCTTGCTCTTTGGAGTCATTAGGGGCAAAGCTTTTGTTAATCTCTATGAGTTCATCATAAAGACTTAGCTTGACGTGATTATACCGCTCTCTAAAAGATCTCAAAGACTTGCTATCTTTGTCCCATAAATCCTTATCTGCCTTGAGAGTCTCTAACTCCGCCATCTGGGCTTTAGAAAGACATGACGGTTCACCACTACAACCAACCAACACAAAAAATAATCCTAAAGCGGAAAAAGGTGCTTTCATTTTAAATATTTCTCCTTTTAACTCAGCCTATGCACATCATAGGGATAGAAGTTCTTGAAACGATCCACCATATTGTCGAGGACAAGGTGTTCCAGAAAATTGTCTTTCATCCTTCCTGTTTGATTGGCAAGACGGACAAGGAGTAAACCTTTAACTTAAAATGCTCCCCTTGTCTAGACTAATAATTTTCTTTTTTTAAGGATATTTTCAAGATACAACCAGAATTTCAAAACCTCAGCCGATCCTTGATCTGGTGTCCGTTTGATCATCAGACAAGGTGTAAAGGCTTTGCAGAACCAAAATCTTAAAAATGAGAATGTCATCATAGAGCGGACACCTCTCTTGAGTGCCTCGGGAGAAATTAAAGCCTAACGCCAAAGACGGGCGAAACCTCAAAGTCCACAACTTCGCTCAAACGCTCCAATGGATCGCCAAAGACAGATAACGCCGCTAAGTCAACAAGGTATTTTACAACGGCACTGTTAACAAAGTAGGTTTAGTCCTTTAAGGTAAGCGATTGCAAAGGAAGAGAAGAAGATCACATCGAGTTTATCAAACCGTACGCCGGTCTTTTGTTTTCCTTGATTTTACCAAAGAGACGCTCAATGTGATCTCTTAAATAATGACATAAATTGCTAGAACCTTGCACCAATAAGTCCAACTTTCATTTGTAAATCTGGCTCGCAACAACACAAAACTTCTGACATAGTCGAGAAACTGTTTTATCTTCTTTCAAGGCTGCCATCGCCACACGAAATTTGTAGGCGCTTGTGGCGGGGGGCTTCTTAATGGATTGTGGCATAAATGATGCTCTTTTTTGATCATCATTTATGATCTAAATCCTCCTCAGACTAGTGAGCTAAATTATAGGGGGGTATTATATTACTTATAGATATCCACTGATTGCAGAAAATAGACCCTTATTAAAGGTGTTCATATGTCCCTCACACATGCAATATTTAATATTGCATGCCATTTTTGATAGGATAAGATGATTGATAGGTATTTCCCCCAAAACTTCTAAATCAGGCAGCAGATGATAAACGTTGGTTCCAGGTTAATTTTGGGTTTCTCTGGATATTCTCCAGAAGATGAAGATCTCCGACAGATACGGGACTACCTTAGAGAGAATTTAATCGGCGGGGTGATTCTTTTTGCCTATAATATTCATAGTCCTCAACAAGTAACAGAACTGATACAAGGCTTTTATGAAGCTTCCTTCCCAAACAAACCCCTCATTGCGCTGGATCAAGAAGGTGGACGTGTACAGCGCTTAAGCTCTAAAAATGGTTTTCATGATTTTCTTTCCGCAAAGCAAATTGCCTTGTCCCTTACACCCCAGCAAGCTTATGAAAAATACAAAGCTATGGCAACAATCATCAAAGCTGCCGGGTTTAACCTTAATTTTGGTCCTGTGGTTGATTTGGAATACGAAAAGCCGTCGGGTCAGCCCTGCCCTGTGATTGGAGCCTTAGAGCGCAGTTATGGCACCGATGTTGAGGATGTCATCCTCTACGCCCAGGCCTTTGTTGAGGCGCATCGACAGCAGGGCGTTCTGACTTCTCTAAAACATTACCCAGGTCATGGGTTTGCCGCGTATGACAGCCATAAAGGACTGGTCGATATAACAAATACTTATCGTACAATGGAAGAACTCCCTTTTAGAGAGCTGATTCAAGAAGGATGGGCAGATATGGTGATGGTAGCTCATCTGATGAATCGACAAATAGACGATAACTATCCGGCAAGCCTCTCGCCTGCGATTTTAAAAAAATTGCGCGCTTATTATGATGGTGTCACTGTCTCAGATGACTTGCATATGGGCGCGATTATCCAGAATTTTAGTCTAGAAGATGTTCTGCAACAAACACTTCGGGCAGGTATGGATCTTCTTGTTTTCTCCAATAATTCAAAAGCAACTGGGGGAGCAAAAGATTTTCAGCAATCTTTTGCACTTGTTGATAAAATACATCGTATTATCTCAGAGTTACGCCAAAAACACCAAGAGTTGGAAGAGTGCTTGAAAGTTTCAGATGAACGCTTAACCAAATTGAAAAAGAAACTTTAATATTTTTATGATTGACGTGGATATGAAGGTGCTGTATCAGATGAATTCACGATTATATAAGCGCATCCTTGCGTATTGACTTGAGTATTTGAGAGTAAATCAAAATGAAGACGTTGTCATTAAAGCCCGCTGAGGTGAAGAAAAACTGGATTGTTGTTGATGCTGAAGGCGTTGTTTTAGGAAGGCTGGCATCTGTTATTGCGTCGCGGCTGCGCGGTAAACACCGTCCTGATTATACCCCTCATGTGGACTGTGGCGATCATATTATTGTTATCAATGCCGATAAAGTGCGTTTAACCGGAAATAAACTGAAGGATAAAATTTACTACTGGCATACTGGATATGTTGGCGGCATTAAGGAGCGCACCGCTGGAGAAATTCTTGATGGTCGCTTTCCAGAGCGTGTCGTTGAAAAGGCGATTGAAAGGATGATCCCACGGACTCCTCTCGGACGCCAACAAATAGGTAATTTACGTGTATATAAAGGGGCAGATCACCCTCATAGCGCTCAGCAACCAACACTTTTGGATGTTGCGTCCATGAACGAAAAAAATAGAAGGAACTAGCAAATATGGTTCAGGAATATGTGGCTCTTGAAGATTTGAAGTCTGCTATTAATCTTGCAACTTCACCAGAAAAAAAATCTCCAAAATCTGATGTGTCTTCAAAGACGAATACTGAGACCACGTCACAGGGACCAAAACTGGATGCACAAGGGCGCGCTTACGCGACGGGTAAAAGAAAAAATGCTATTGCGCGAGTGTGGATTAAAGCAGGTTCCGGTAAAGTAATTGTTAATGGTCGTGAAGGACATATTTATTTTGCCCGCCCTGTATTGCAGATGGTTGTTAATCAGCCTTTCAAGCAAGTTAATCGCGAAGCACAATTCGACGTTATTTGTTCGGTTTTAGGAGGCGGTCTTTCTGGACAGGCCGGTGCTGTTCGTCATGGTATTAGCAAAGCACTGACTTATTACGACCCTGAGTTGCGCTCTACTCTTAAAGTTGTTGGTTTCCTGACGCGTGATAGTCGCGTTGTTGAGCGTAAAAAATACGGTCGCGCCAAGGCACGCAAGCGCTTCCAGTTCTCGAAACGATAAACAATCGTAAAAAAACTCAATGGTTTTTCGACGCCATTAAATTGATTCTTGGCTATGACTTGTGCTTTCATTTCTGAATTTCAGATGTTATCAGTCTCCAGGATTATTTTTCAATAAAAGATAAATATTTTTGAAAGCGTACAGATAATCATTCAAAAGAATATGAATAGGTTTTTCCTCATTATATACTATCCATCCTCGAGCCAAACTCCTGAGCTTTTTGCTATGAGTGTAAAATTATCAAACAAAAGTGATTTGCAAAACATTCATTTGGACCTCTTTAGAAACTCATGATTGATTGCCAAATTGTAGATTTCCGCAATTAAATTAAAATCTTTTTCTCCAGCTTCGATGCCAATCTGCGATAATCTTGAAACGCTTGATGACCCCAATCACATTTTTCTTCAGGACGCGTTCCGGGGCTATTTTTTAGTTATTTTTCTTGTCTTCCTTGGTGAGTGAGTTCTTCTTTGTGTTTTTCTTTGGGAGTTCCGTTTGGGTATGAATTTTTTGTAATCCTTGATAGCCAGTATCCGTCACCGACTTGGTACAAGGATGGATAAAAGTACAGAGGATTCCTTAAATAGCCTGAAATCATGGTGCTTTCTGTTAGAAAAAGCTGTACAAACAATCTCTCGTCTCTTATCAACCTGTTAGCGCCGGAG
>BBVC01000072.1 GCA_001192655.1 Caedimonas varicaedens | reverse complement strand
CCGATGTTGACATCAACCTAATTAATAATACGCCAATAGGGTATAGAAATAATATTTATATAGGTAGTTTAATTATCAGCATTAAATTTTGTTTATGCCAGTAAAAACCCTGTTTTTAATGAGAAAGGTGATCATTATAAAGCGTTTAATCAGAAATTCCATTTGACAACTCAATTTGTTACGCTTCACAGTGTACTGACAGTAGCTGTCTTTAATGACTTTTTTTCGCTTATAGATAATGTTTGTTTAAGGACATCCTGCTTTCCTTGTACCAGAGAAAAAAGAGCTTATAAATAAATTGTATTACTAGGTTCTGTGAGGGTTTATCTATAATGCATCATAAGTAATTATTACTGTCATCTCGGGAATCCAAGCCCTTTCTATGGATTCTCGCTTTCGTGAGGATAATGCTATGGAAGTTAATATAGGGGTACATTATAGAAAAATTTTCACAGAACCTAATATTTTTTCCCAATCAAGAGCTCCAGAAAAATCTTTCCAAAATTAGATATAATAACAGACTTTTGCATAGTCTTTCTTGCTTTTCACAGAAGCCCTCATTGGGATTCAGACAGAAAGTTTTATAGAGTTCAAAACAGTTTCCTGATTTTTGCTCAGTTTACTTAATTCAAAACCCTCAATAACCTTTTCAAATTCCTGATGCCAATTAAGCTGAGCTTTAAGATGAAGAAAGACAGACCCTATTCCCACGGCTGCCCGATCAAGGAAAACAAATTCGCGAGGGGGTTTGATGCCGCCCAATTTTTTAAGTTCTTCATGCACTTTTGCCGCCGTCTCCCGACCTTGAATTCCGCTAAACTCTCGCTGAATAGGGCGAACGCAATCTTCAAGAAGTGGATCATAAAGAAGTTTTGCCCAGAGATTCAGGACCTCGATCGTTTCTTTGGAAAGTTCAGAAAATCCCCAGCCTTCATAAGCATGAACCAGGAGATCCTGATCATTTTGCTGAAGCGCACGGTACAAATTCAACACCCCCTGGATGATTTTTGCTGAAAATATTCGAATGCACCCAAAATCAAGCAAATTGACAGATCCGCCTTCCTGGAAAGTATAATTGCCGAGATGGGGGTCTCCATGAATAAAGCCATAATGATAAAAAGGAGTATACCAAACGTGAAACATGGTTTGTGCCAGCTGATTACGTAATTCCTGGCTTTCTCCCAATACAGCCTTAAGTTTCTTTCCCTCAAGCCATTGCATTGTCAGCAGTTTTCTTGTGGAAAGCTCAGGGATAACAGTTGGCAAATGTACTTTTTCAAAATCTTTCAAAATATATTGATAGGCAGCAATATGCTTTGCCTCTCGCTCATAATCCAGCTCTTCCTTCAGTCGATCACTGATTTCCTGGAATATTTCTTCTGTTTTTAAGGCAGGAGAGGCCATTTCATAAAAGCGGAAAATGAGTTTGAGTTGTTGAAGATCAGCTTCCACAACAGATGCCATATCAGGATATTGAAGCTTGCACGCAACATTTTCTCCCTCTTTGGAGACAGCCTTATGAACCTGCCCCAGAGAAGCAGCAAAAGAAGCTTCACGATCAAAAGACTGGAAATGGTTTATCCAGTTGACCCCAAGTTCCTGTGCCATGCGACGCTTGACAAAAGGCCAGCCCATGGAAGGTGCGTCTGTTTGAAGGTGTAAAAATTCCTGTGTATACTCTGAGGGTACAGCATCGGGAATGGTTGCTAATATTTGAGCAACTTTCATCACGGGACCTTTAAGGGAACCAAGAGCTTTTGCCAGATCTCTGGCCTGAGTTTCGTGATCCAGATCAAATCCCAAAAAACGCTCTCCCATAAATTTGATCGCAGCACTGCCCAAAGCAGATGAGACATGGGCATAGCGTTTGACACGTCCTTGCAGGGTATCTTGATCATTCATCATAAAAAACTCAATCGTCACCAATTTTCATAATACGCAATAATCGGGTCGATCCCGTTTTGAAAACCATAAAGGGACCAGATTTTTGCAGTTGCGCGGCGGCGGCTGTAATAACCACTTCATCTCCTGTTTCTGCAAAGCCTTCTTGCTGAACAATTTCAGAGGCGCGTTTGAAAGTTTCATTGATAGATCCTGATTCCTCAATCACAACGGGGTGAGTTCCCCACACTAGCGTAAGACGCCGGGCGGTTGCCAGATTAGGAGTCAGCCCCAAAATGGATGCCATGGGACGCTCGCGAGCGGCACGCAGCGTTGTTGATCCTGAATTGGTAAGTGTCGCGATGACTTTTGAGGAAAGGGTATGCGCCACCTGACGTGCGGCGGCTGTAATGGCATCTGACGGTGTGGCTTCTGCCTCTGTATGGGAAGTAATCAACATTGATCGATAGAGAGGATCTTGCTCAACACACTCAATGATGCGATTCATCATGGTGACAGATTCTATAGGATATGTGCCGGAAGCAGATTCTGCGGATAACATGACGGCATCAACACCATCATAAATGGCTGTTGCTACATCAGATGCCTCGGCTCGGGTAGGGACAGGTGTATGAACCATCGAGTCAAGCATTTGAGTCGCTACAATCACAGGTCGCCCTATAGCGCGACATGACTTGATAATTTTTTTCTGAGCGCTTGGCACCTCTTCGGGCGCCATCTCAACGCCCAGATCTCCTCGCGCTACCATCACAGCGTCTGAAAGGCGGATAATATCCTCAAGATACGTCATCGCCATGGGTTTTTCGAGTTTGGAAATAATGCCTGCTTTTTTTCCAACAAGCCCCCGCAATTCTTCCACGTCTTCAGGACGCTGCACAAAAGAGAGTGCAATCCAGTCAACGCCTATTCCCATGACAAAATCCAGATCCCGGCGATCTTTTTCTGTGAGAGGAGAAATGGGAAGGGCAACATGGGGAACATTGACGCCCTTGCGATTGGAAAGAATGCCCCCCGTGATGACTTGAGTTATAGCGTAATCTTTTCCAAATGATCCTACGCGTAATCTTAATTTCCCATCATCCAGCAAAAGATCCGTTCCTTCTTCAAGAGCAGAGAAAATTTCTGGATGGGGTAAGCAAACACGTTTTTCATCACCAGCTTCTGGATTAAGGTCCAATCGGAAATAGTTCCCTGATTGAAGCAAAATTTCTTTCTCTCCAAACATGCCTACTCTTAATTTCGGACCCTGAAGATCGGCAATAATACCTAAAGGACGGTTATATGCCTTTTCAATGGATCGAATGATGTTATAGCAGGCATGGTGATCCTCATGAGAACCATGAGAAAAATTAAGACGGAAGTTATCAACTCCTGCCAGGAAAAGTTTTTCGATCATCTCAGGCGTTGAGCTGGCAGGTCCCAGTGTTGCAACGATTTTTGCATGACGATGACGACGCATTCTCAAACTCCTTTATATTCTCTATTTATGTCTAAATAGATCATTTTAAAATTTTTACCATTCATAAGAGATAGGGATCTCTTTTACATACTCCCGCAGTCTACGATATGTCCCAGGGGATACGGTGCGCGGAATTTCTTCATAAGCGAAAAAAGAGCAGTCATCTATTTCAATGCTCTGCGGAGAACTGTTCATGGGCTCTATATTCCTGATCACAAAAACCAGACTATGGTCGCTTTTTCCTTCTGCAAAACCAGAATAACATCCCAAAATTTCTATACCACTGTCTTTTGCAATCATGATGCCCGTTTCTTCTCTAATTTCTCTTTTGAGTGCTTCGATGAGGGTTTCTTTTGCATTGACCTGTCCGCCAGGCAAGTACCATTGTGTTGTCTCTCGATGACGAACAAGCAAGAATTTTTCTTCCTTATCAAGAATTATTGCTCTTACACCGATTGTAAGAGGTTTTGTCAATTTCCAATAAATAGCCAAAAGAAAACGGGCTATTTTTAACAATAAAATATAAAATTTATTTTTCATTTTGGCGTGCAATAATGATCCCCACAACAATAATTAAACCGCCTGCAATTTTTAATCCTGTAAAAGGTTCCTGAAATAAAACCCAGGCCAGAAGGGCTGAGACTACAGGGGTTATCATCATGGTAATGGCTGAAAAAGTAGCAGAAAGATGTTTCAGGGAAACAGCAATCAATCCCTGTCCCATCGCATGAACAATCACAGCAAGCCCCAGAAGGGGGAGCCACTCTTCCCAATGAGAAGGGATAATGTGCTGCTCGCATGAAAATGTCAGAATAGCCAGACAATACATGCAGGACATCGAGCTCCATGCCATAATGGTGGGAGCTGTAAAATATCCCCGTAAGTGTTTTACAATCAGGACATAGCCTGCAAAAAATAATGCTGAAATGAGTGCCAGGAAGTCGCCAAAAAACTTGACCTCACCGATTTTTCCTTCTGCCAGGACAAGAAGGCATGTTCCCGCTATGGCAAAGATAACGCCGATAACGCTGATTCCTGATATTTTTTCCCGCCAGACAAACCAGGCAATCAAGGTCACGAAAATGGGCGTCATGCTGTTCAGTAAAGTTGAATTGACAACACTGGTATGATGCAGCGAATGATGCCAGAAAGCGATATCAAGAGCAAAAAACACTCCTGCTACGGACAATAAGAGATAGTCCTTTCCCATTTTGGGATGTCGAGGTTCTTTGGTGGCCATGGTATCAATAACCATCCATGTCCATAGAAAGGGCAAAGCAAAAAAGAAACGAAAAAAACCTGTAGCAAAAGGATCAACTGCGCTCAATCTCACAAAAATAGGAGATGCTCCAATAAAGGCAGACCCTAAAATAACCCCTAAAAAAGCATAGGGGAAGGACGAGTCAAACAGCCGATTTGAAAACGCTTTGAACATTTTATCCAACTTTGGTGATTTTTCGTTTTAACTGCTCTTGCAGAACGCGCACAAGAGCATTATGGTCAAACCATCTCAATTTTCACGAGGAGGTTAACATGACAAATTTTGCAGGCGTTTCAGGCAGTCAACTGCGTCAGTATATTGAACGTATTGAAAGATTGGAAGAGGAAAAGGCAAACATCGCCAATGACATTCGCGAAGTGTTTGCTGAAGCCAAGTCTAATGGATTTGACCCCAAAATTATGCGTCAAGTCATTAAAATTCGAAAAATGAATCATGATGAGCGCGCTGAACAGGAAGAAGTTCTGGGGGTCTATCTTCATGCTCTGGGAATGGCTGCGGATAATCCCGACGTTGAGGACATGTCTTCCAAAGATATAACCGCTGCAGCTTAAAAATACCATAAGGCATTTAAACTGAAGGATTATTTGTTACTTTAAACTTTTTGTGGCTTTGGAGATAATTTTTTTGCTACTGTATCTTTTTCCGAAAAGTTGATCTTTTGTTATTAAAGATAAAGATTATTTTCAAGATTATGAGAGAATCCGCGAAAAAATGACAAATCAAGGCAAAAAGTCATTGCTGAAAAGAATCCCCTCGACGATTTGGGCAGTTGGGATTGTTACCTTGTTGATCAACTTGTCATCCATTGTGATCTTTAGTCTTTCACCTCTTTATATCACGCAAGTTTTTGGTCTGGCGACATTTGAATTGGGTTTACTTGAAGGAATTATAGAGTCCTGTTCCTGGTTCACGCGTATTTTTGCAGGTGTTGTGAGTGATTATCTTCATAAACGCAAACCAATCCTGATCGTTGCCTATTCTCTGACAGCGCTTTCACGACCTATCTTTGCTCTTGCTCCTAATATTGGCTGGATTTATGGAGCCAGATTAAGTGATCGCATCTCCAATGGATTGCAGGCAACGCCACGGGAAGCTCTTGTGGGAGATGTAGCGCCGCACGATTTGAAAGGCGCCTGCTATGGTCTCAGGCAAACATTAAGTTTGGTAGGTTCTCTTCTGGGCGCCATAGGTGTTATGTACTTGATGCGACGAACAGGAAATAATTATGAATTTATTTTCTTCCTGGCCTCTATCCCACCGGTTCTGGCGCTTGTGACACTTATCTTTTTTGTACAGGATTCTCCGCAATTGCGTTCTCAAAAGAGAGAGAAATCCTTATCAAAAACATCGTGGAAGGATGTCTTCAAAAATATTTCCCATTTAAAGCGCTCTTATTGGATGGTTGTACTGGTTTCTGCTGTTTTCATGGTCTCAAATTACAGCGGTATTTATATGATCCTGCAAGCAGAACAGCAGGGGCTTTCTCCAGCAGATGTTCCCATTGTTATGGTTATACAAAACCTGTTTGCCATGCTTTCTGCCTTTCCCATAGGGTACCTTTCTGATTCTTTGGATCGTCGCATTCTTTTAAGTATTGGTTTTTCGCTTACAATTGTCTCCAATCTTTTTCTGGGTTTTGCCACTGGTATCAGTTTTGTCATTGTTGGTGCTGCTTTATGGGGGGCTCAGATGGGAATCAATCAAAGTCTGTTGTTGACCAAGGTAGCGGACACGACCTCTCAAGATCTGCGTGGAACAGGATTTGGAATCTATTATGTCAGTAGTGGTGTTGCACTGTTTATTTCCAATTCGTTAACGGGATGGCTTTTTCAAACCTATGGACCTGTTTGGGCTTTTATCAACAGCGGAATCATTGCAGGGGTTGCTCTTCTCTTGCTTCCTTTGCTAAAACCATCCCAAAAGATGTCCTGAATCTGATAAAAGGAAAGAAGAATGATCCCCACAACAGACGTTGTTATTATCGGCGCAGGTCCTGTAGGGCTTTTTGCTATTTTTGAGTGCGGCATGATGCGCATGAAATGCCATGTTGTTGATACACTTGATATGGTAGGAGGACAATGTTCTGCCTTATATCCAGAAAAGCCTATCTATGATATTCCAGCCTATCCCAAAATAACGGCACAGCAATTGATTAATAATCTTAAAGAGCAAGCATCTCCTTTTAAGCCCGTATATCATTTGGGATCCCAGGTTATAGCGTTGCAGCCCGTTGAAGGGGGACGCTGGTCTGTTGTCTTGTCAAATGGAACCATCATTCATGGGAAAGTGATCATTATTGCTGCAGGTGTCGGTGCGTTTGGTCCTAATCGTCCTCCTCTGGCGAATCTGGAAGAGTATGAAGGAAAAACAGTTTTTTACTATATTAAGGCGCGAGAAGAATTCAGGGATAAACGCGTCGTCATTGCAGGGGGGGGGGACTCTGCGGTAGATTGGGCTATATCTCTGGCAGAGGTAGCCTCTAAAGTCATGATTATTCATCGACGTCCCAAATTTCGCGCCGCCCCTGAAAGTGAGGCACGTCTTCACGCACTGGCACAACAAGGGATCATTGACTTGATCATTCCCTATCAACTGGATCGTTTGGAAGGCGAGAACGGTATTTTGGAGAATGTTATTGTGAAAACACTAGAAGGTGAAGAAAAAAAGCTTGAGGCGGACTATCTTTTACCTTTTTTTGGATTGTCTATGAACCTTGGCCCCATTGTGCAATGGGGGCTAAACTTGGAACGAAATCATATCGCGGTTGATCCATCTTCCTGTGCCACCAATATTTCCGGCATTTTTGCCATTGGTGATATCGCCACTTATCCGCACAAACTAAAACTCATCCTCTCAGGATTTGCAGAGGCTGCACAGACGGCTCATGCGGCCCGCGCTCTTATCCATCCAGGAGAAATTTGGCATTTTGAATATTCTACAACACAGGGCGTTTCTTCTTTGTTATGAAAGAAAAATCCAGAATTGCGACAAACTGCATCTTCTTCTGTCAAAGAAATCTATTCGCCTTACTTAAAAATCTCTCGTTTCTCTCCGTTTTAAACAATCAAACTTATATCTTCTCCAAGGGTTTTCGATAGCATTTAGAGATGAATAACTTTAATATTCATCCTAAAATATATCCAGCGTATGCCTTATTGATTTTGGAGGATATTCAAAATCCCTTGAAACATTGTATTTCCTGGTGGGCGCTGTAGGGATCGAACCTACGACCCGC
>BBVC01000071.1 GCA_001192655.1 Caedimonas varicaedens | reverse complement strand
AAAAGCGATGCAAAAGCAATTGCTGAGGCAGGGCATATCGTGCTGTATCTGCCTCCTTATTCTCCAGACTTTAATCCCATCGAGCATAAATGGGCACAAGCAAAAGCAATTAGACGCAAAAAAAGGTGTTCTATCGAGCAATTATTTCAGGATAATAAAATATGACCGTTTTATATGTTGTTAGCTATATGCTATTTTCCTGACCCATGAGGCGATGGTGATCTGGCTTCAGTACGGGCTGATTGGAGTTGAATTGCCCACTGTTGCTAAGATTCTGATTGTTTTTGGTTTAGGGTTTGGCGGCTCATGGTTACTCTCTGAGAAAATCCTGCTCAGAATCCCGGGCTTGCAAAAAGTGTTGGGATAAAGAGCAGGATATCAAAACGGAAATATACCTTTCTCTTTTCAAAATCTGAGGTCGTTGGACTTTGGAATTCGTTCCTGCTCACGTATTTCATGTACACTGTGCGGGACTCACCGCTCGTCCGTCTCTCAGATTTTGAAATCCTTTGGGTATACCTAATTTATGATTATATTGATCACCTCACATAAAATGACCAAAATACCAAAACCAAGGCAGAGCATCTGAATGTCTTGACGTTGGGTCAGAGCGTAAAAAACCTTCCTTTCCTGGGCTTTTGGACGGGTAATCAGCCATAATGGCAGCAAAATTGCAATCACAATAGAGACCATTCCACCAAACCTCAAGGCTTTAAGGAATAACTGAGGGACAAAGAGCGCCATTCCAAGAGGTGGGATGAGTGTGAGAACGACCGATACCATCTTCAGGGTATTCTGCCTTTTGGCATTCAATTTTCCGAATTGCTCTTGCCAGGCATCGGATAAGGCCAATCCTATCCCAACAGAAGATTTAACGATGGCAACAATCGAGATCACAGCAGCAAGCATTTGGACAAGAGGCCAGGATGCTGTTTGTGCCAGAGCCTGAATAAATTGGCCGACTTCCAATTTTCCCACCAGCAATTGCTGATACTCTAGCGGAGCAAAGTGATAAAGAACTCCTAGTGTGCTGATTGTCCAGAGGATATAAACAATCGTGGGAATCAGGCTTCCCCAGAAAATAGAGCGTTTTAAGAGTACAGGGTCTCTATCGCAAAAATTTGTTAGGGTATGCAAAACAACCTGAAATCCAAAAGACGTTGACAGCAAAGGAATAGCCCCTGTCCACGAGTCTAACTGGAGCGATAATTTCTCTACAAGAGGAAGATGAGTCGAATCTACCTTGTACAAAAGCCCAAGAACCAACAACGCAAAAAAGATTAAAAGGCTGCCAAACAAGACGCGGTTAACTTCCAGAACTGATCCCACAGGGGCTGCTAGCACAATCGCCAATAAAAGTGTGTAGATAAGAACAATGCCTTTTAATTCCAGAGACCATTCCAGATGAGAGGCAAAAAAGCTTTGCAAAATGGAAGCGCCCCCATAGAGGTAGGCACACAGCAGGGCGTAAATCAGAAGAATAAGACTGACAGTTCCAATACTTGATGCGATAGGACCGCTATAGAGGCTCCCAAGCTTGCCCAGAGGAAGTCCGTGACCAGCACGAAGATTTATCTCTGCCCCTATCAGACTTGAGAGATACATAAAAAACCATACACCCAAAATCAGGACAATAGTAGGCAAGATACCAATTTTGCACAATGCCATAGGAAGCGCGATCATACCGGCTCCTATGGATGTACCTGCAACAAGACAAATTGAAAGAATTAATTTTTTCATTATCCTCTCCATACCAGCATATTGGTCATTTCACATAAAATAACCAGGAGTCCAAAACCAAGACAAACCAGTTGTAATCCTCGATGTTCAACAAGAGTATAAAAGGCCTTTATTTGTTGTGCCTTTGGTTGATGAATCAACCAGAGAGGTAACAATAGGGCAATGATGACAAGAACCATCCCCGCAAAACTTAATGCCTTCAGGAATAATTGAGGTACAAAGAGGGCAATGATCAGGGGTGGCACAAGAGTGAGCGTCACGCACACGATATTTAGCAGGATTGATTTGTCAGGTCGCCTGATATTGAATTGTTCTTGCCAGGCTTCGAATAAACCCAATCCTACGCCTATGGATGACTTCATAATCGCTAATATGGAAATGACACTGGCAAGGATTTGTACAAGCGGCCAGGATGCTGTTTGTGCTAGAGCCTGGATAAATTGTCCGACTTCCAATTTTCCTGCCAGCAATTGCTGATACTCTTGTGGAGCATAGCGATAAAGTACCCCCAACGTGCTGATCGTCCAGATGATATAAACAATCGCGGGAATCAAACTCCCCCAAAAAATAGAGCGCTTCAGGATAACAGGGTTTTTATCACAAAAATTTGTCAGTGTATGAAAAATGACCTGAAATCCATAGGAAGTAAATAAAACAGGAATCGCTTCTGTCCAGGATCGCAGGTTGGTAGCCGAATGATCTAAAAGAGGCAAATGAGAAAGCTCAATTTTATACAAAAGCCCACAGACTAAAAGACTGAAAAAAACCAGCAGAATTGTGAATAAAATACGATTAACTTGCAAAATGGATCCCACAGGAAAAATGAGCAAGAGCCCCAACAAAAAGGCATATACAAGAACAATGCTTTTTAATTCCAATGACCATCCCACATGAGAGGCAAGAAAGCTTTGCAAAATGGAAGCGCCCCCATAGAGGTAGGCGCACAGCAAGGCGTAAATCAGAAGAATGAGGCTGATTGTTCCGATACTTGACGCAATGGGTCCGCTATAAAGACGTGCAAGTTTTCCCAGGGGAAGTCCACGTCCCGCCCGCAAGTTGAGTTCGATTCCCAAAATTCCAGAAACATACATAAAAAACCATACGCCCAAAATCAGAATGATCGTGGGTAAGATGCCAATTTTACAGAGCGCCATAGGGAGCGCGATCATACCGGCTCCTACGGATGTGCCTGCAACAAGACAGGCAGAAAGAATTACTTTTTTCATAACTTCCTCTAAAAATACCCCTTAAGGGGGGATTTGAGTGATGAGATTACTAGATAACGAATAAGGGGAATAGAATTAGTATTTTGCGCTTGTTGGCGCAAAATAAAAGTAAGAAAAGAAAAAATTGTTGAAATAAGTTTTCATAACACTTCTAAAAAGTTTCTAAAAAATTATAGGGCGACGTCGCCGCCCATGTCAAGAGACAACTCTTCAGATCTTCTCATTTATTCCACACTACTAGGATCAATCCATCCAATATGACCATCGCGTCTACGGTAAATCATATTAATTTTATGGTGGGTTTTGTTGCGGAAGACGAAAGCTTCACTATCGGTTAAATCAAGCTCCATCACTGCTTCGCTGACAGAAAGCAAGGGGATTTCAGTTTTAATTTCAGCAATGATTGCCGCTGTATGATGCTCTTCCAACTCTTTTCCTGTCTCGTCAGGAGCAGTACCATTCAGTACATAGAGCGGCAGAGATCCTGTCTTGTCATGTCCGGTGTGATAGTGTAGATCCTTGATTTTCTCGCGATGGCGTCTTAACCGCTGCGTCAAGGTAACAAGGGCGTTGTCGAAGCTTGAGTAAGCTTTATCTCCTTTTCCCTGGCATCGCAAGGAAGAGCTTTTACCAAGCTTCGCGGAAATGTCGCAAAGAAAAAAAACACCCTCTTTGGAAAGAATGACATGGGCTTCAACTGGCGTTACATGATGTTTCGCCCACAATTCATTCAATCCGTTCAGTACATGTCCCTTAAAAGCATCACTAATGTCAACGTGGCGACCCGATACAGAAATAGTCATTTTATATCCTTACTTGCTGAGATATGAAAAGAGAGTAAAGTTTCCCAAAATTTTATCTCCCTCATGTTTTTATTATAATCCTTAGACTTTTAATCCTCAAGGATTTGTCATTTATAATTAAAATTCTCTTTGATGTCGTTCAGAGCTTGAAGCTTTCTCCCAAATAAATGCGCCGCACATTCTTATCTGCAATGATATCTGAGGGGCTTCCTTCCATTAAAACACGACCCTCATTGATAATATATGCTCTATCTACAATATCAAGGGTTTCGCGCACATTATGGTCTGTAATCAGAACGCCGATATGACGATTTTTAAGATGAGAAATCAGCTCGCGAATATCGTGTACGGCAATGGGGTCAATTCCCGCAAGAGGTTCATCAAGCATAATAAAATGGGGATGAGCCGAAAGTGCTCTGGCAATTTCTACACGTCGACGTTCCCCTCCTGAAAGCGTCAGCGCTGAAGAGCGTCGCAAATGCGTAATCATAAATTCAGAAAGCAGATTATTAAGAGTATCTTCGCGTTTATCCCGGTCAGGTTCTGTAATTTCCAAAATGGCGCGAATATTGTCTTCAACAGTCATCCCGCGAAAAATAGAAGCTTCCTGGGGAAGATAGCCTATTCCCAGACGCGCTCGTCGATACATAGGCAGGGAGCTGATGTCATGGCCGTCAAGGTAAATGGCTCCCTTATCAGGACTAACGAGTCCGCCAATCATGGAAAAGCAAGTAGTTTTGCCAGCGCCATTGGGGCCCAAAAGTCCTACAGCTTCTCCCCTTTGTACCTGTAAGCTTACGCCTTGAACAACAGCACGTTTGCGATAAGATTTATATAAATCCCTGGCTTGTAATCCCATGGAAGAGAGGGGAAGAGAATCGTTATTTAAATTTGGTTGCATCTATTACGTTACGGTGCTTTCTTTTGTTTCGGTAAAAGCAGAACATGGACACGTCCATCTTTTTTTTTGGGATTTTCTGAAGCATTCGAAGAGTGATGTAACATTTTACTCACCCCCGTGTCCAGCTTTACCTCAGCGTATTGTCCATCCATCTGTCCATCCTCGCGACTAATTTTGACATTTCCCTCGAGGATAGCAAAGTCTTCGTCTTTCAAATAACGTCCATAATCACCTGTTGCAATTTCAGTCTCTGTGGAAATCAACACGTTTTCAAAGGCCTCGATTTTCTTGATATACTGCTTGCCCTCGTTGTTCTCGCCAAAATAAACCTTAAGCATTTCTCCTTTAATCAGTCGATTTTCCTTAGTAGCTGCAGCATTTCCTTTAGCAAAGGCGATATTTTTGTTCTTGAAATACTCAAGGGAATCTCTGGCGGTGACGGTCAGATCATCCACTTCCAGTTTTAAATTATCGCCTGTCAGAACAGCGTGTTCATCATCCAATGTATAAAGACCATGCTGAGCATAAGCCACATGATGATCAGTCGTCGACTGGATCGTCACATTTTCCAGGGCTTCCAGTTGCCAAAGCTCTGTTTTTTTATCTTTTCCTTCCCGAAAATAAGAGATCAGCGTTTCTCCCTTAATCATTTGGTCTTTTTTAACAGCGACAGCATCCCCCTTGGCAAGAGCAATGTTTTTACTTTTGAAGTACTCAAGAGCATCTGTGGCAGTGACAGTCAGATCATCCACTTCCAGCTTTAAATTATCGCCTGTCAGGATGGCGTGCTCATCGTCCAACGTATAAAAACCATGCTGGGCATAAGCCACACGATGATCTTTTATTGAATGCAGGATAACATTTCCTTGAGCTTCAACCTGCCAAAGTTCTGTTTTTTTGTCTTTTCCTTCCCGAAAATAGGCAATCAGGGTATCACAATTCAGCACATAGTCGCCGTGAGAGGCAATCACATTGACGGATGCTATACAGATATTTTTTTCTTTTTCGCAAACAATGCCATTTTCTGAGTTGATTTCGAGAGGGAGATCCCGTGATATATCCAGAGGATTGCCACTTTGATGAGCAGAATTAGAAGAAAGACTCTCTCCCTCTCCCAAAAGAAAAAGTACGGAGAGAGCATAGAGTAGATAGCTTGATTTCACGATTTCTCCCTAGGACTGGCTTGCTTGTTTTTGTCAATGATTAAACGGCTTTTTCCTTTGAAATGGATAACACCACCCTGAGTTGTATGAAATCCTTGAGCCCAGATTTTTCCTGTGGGACCCTCTCCTTCTACGTCTCTGTCTCCGTCCGCCTGCTTGTTCTCTAAATTCACATGCGCAAGAGATGTTCTCAAGTCATAGCCTGTATCGCTTCTTAATTTGACATTATCCTTATAATCCAATTTTTTGGTAAGGTCATTGTAAAAGCCAATGTCTGAATTAATTTCAACAATAGCGCCATCTTCCATCTGCATTTTACTGTAAGGAACTTCAAGGTCTGCGGTATGATTATTTTTTTGGATGGCATTTTTGGCAGTCAAATAATAGGGTCTTCCTTTTTCGTCGATTGATTGGAAACGTGGGGAACTCAACCGGTTGCGTCCCTGGATCATTTTCTTAATATTTGTTTCAGGTAGAGAAGATTTTTCTAAAAACGCTCTCATTTCCGGCCAGAAGATAATCAGCATAAATAAGATACTGGCAAAGAAAGGAAGAGCCTTGCGCAATTTCTGCACGCGTCGCGTATACTTAGCATTACGGTGATGCTGTATGGCGCCTATAGGGAGATGTTTTGAAGAGTTTGACAGTTTCATTTTTCTCAATTCATATTTGCACGCAAAAAATCATGGATGTGAACAATGCCGATAGGCATCCTTTTTCCCTCTTTCATTTCTATCACAAACAAGTTCGTCCGACGATACTGGTTAAGAAGCGCTAGAACTTCCTGAGCCAAAACATGACCTTCAACAGCCATTGGATCGGTTGTCATTACTTCGGATGCGGGAAGATCCAGAAGATTAGAACTCATGTGGCGTCGCAAATCTCCATCTGTAATAATACCCTTGAGCGATCCGTCATTATCATCAACCAGACCCACGCATCCAAATCCTTTTGATGTGATCACGAGAAGGGCTTCTTTCATTGAAACATTCTGGGAAGCCAAGGGAATTTCATTTCCTGTGTGCATGAGGTCACGTATTCTTTTGAGACGTTGTCCCAATTTGCCACCTGGATGAAGGTCGCCAAAATTTTCAGGAGAAAACCCCTGATATTTCATCAATGTGGTGGACAGGGCATCTCCTAATGCCATCATCATTGTCGTGGACGTGGTTGGCGCAAGGCCAATGGCACACGCTTCCTCAATATTGGGTAATTGAAGGGTGATGGTGGCAACTTCTGCAAGAGTGCTTTTGGAATGTTGGGTGACAGCAATCAAGGGAAGAGACCAGCGTCGGGCATATTCAATAATATCAGAAAGTTCACTGGTTTCTCCTGATACAGAAAGTGCGACAATACTGTCTTTCGAAGAAATCATACCCAAATCCCCATGACTTGCTTCAGCAGGGTGGACAAACAGGGCAGGGGTCCCCGTCGAAGACAATGTGGCGGCGATTTTGCGTGCTACATGACCGCTTTTCCCCATTCCTGTAATGACAACGCGTCCTTTGGTATCATGAAGAATTTTGACAGCTTTTGCAAAAGAATCATCCAGACTCTGACTCAGCTTTTTTAAAGCCTCAGCCTCTAAATTCAGCACGCGCTGCGCTTCCTGAAGTTCAAAACGTGCAGGGAAAGGAACAATAGAAGCCATAATTAAAGCCTTTTACTATTTTTATAGTCAATAAAACAATAACACAATATGCGAGAAGTAAAAAATTTTCCTAATATTTAGTGCTCGAATATATTTAGCTGAGAATATCCTAAAAGATCAAGCTTTGCGCAAGTGGGCAAGAAATCAAAACATGCCTGAGCAATTTCTTGCCTTTCTTCTCTTTCCAGATTTTTATCTAAAACCTCTTTAATTCTATGAAGATACAGAACATCTGTTGCAGCGTATTTCAACTGTTCAGGTTTCAAATTTTTTTCTCCCCAATCCGACATTTGTTGTTCTTTTGAGATATCAACATTTAAAAGATCCTTGCATAAATCTCGCAAACTATGTCGATCAGTAAAGGTACGCACCAGCTTTGAGGCGATTTTTGTACAATAGACGGGTTGAGTTATAACTTTCAGGTATTGATAGAGAGCTGCAATATCAAAACGCGCAAAATGAAAGATTTTGGTAACTTTGGGATCTGTGAGTATTTTCTTCAGGTTTGGAGCGTTATAAAGGCGATCCTGATTCAGTTGAACAACGTGGCACACGTCGTCCCCCCCCGAAAGTTGAACGACACATAACCGGTCTCGATGAAGACACAGACCCATGGTTTCTGTATCAATCGCGACCGAAGTTCCAAAGTCAATATGCTCAGGCAGATCGTGAAAGTGATGCTGAATTTGAAGATCCATCTGGTTTGTCCTACTCTCCATGATTAATATAAAGCAGAATAGCAAGAACGAGCTCTCAAGAGAAGACTCGCGCTCTCTTTAAACACAAGAAAATTTAGGAAAGTCAAAATCACTTATTTTTCTTTTTCCAGATTTTATTTATCAAGATGTCCGAATTAATAATTTAAAAAGTTAGGGAAGAGAAGAAAATTGCGATCATTTGTTTGAAACATCAGTGTTGAGATGCTTTTTACGGAAACACAAATTTTCGTTATCAGACAGATACTTTATATTTAATTAGAAATATGATATTCAAAGCCTACTCAAGCAAAAAATGGATAACAAATTGAAAAAAAAATTTCATTATCTATTAATAATAATGATTTTCTGGGGATGTTTCAATGCAGCTTTGTCTTGTTCGGTATCCATTTACAATGAAATATGGGAAATAAAAACAGAGCTTGGTGTAAGCGTAACGTATAGAGATAGAAACCGAGTTGATTTTATTTCTATTCCTCCCCTTACCCCGAAAACATCTGAAATTCCTTCGATTGAAATCCCCAGGGAGAGAATAGAAAGAATTATTTTTACTCTTCATGATAATAAATATGCTTTTGAAACATGCTTTGAGAAAGCACTGCTCGACATAACAATTTTTAAACCCAAAATTTCACTTATAAAAAATCTGGAAGTTCATCTGATAAATAAAGCAATTGTTGTAGAAGCGTTGTATCAAGGGCCGCCCCTGTTTTTAAGCGAGTCGGAATAAAAAGAGTGTAGCTTTAGAGCGAGACATTTTAGACTCGCTCTAAAGTACTTTAATTTTAGGCACCCTGATTTGATTTGGGAAGGCACCCGCACACGGACATTTCACCTTGGACCGTTGTAGTCCACTGACCATTCCATTGCATTCCTTTTTCTTCACAAACGCCGGGGCATTTTGTCTTGGCATCGGCATTGTTCCAGATAGGGCCTGCATTAACGTCTGTAGCGCCCTCACAGCCGCAAACGGACATCTTTCCTGGGTCTGTTGTTGTCCAATTTCCGTTCCAGGAATAACCTTTGGATGAACAGACGCCAGGACATTTTGTTTGGGCGTCAGACTGGTTCCAAATAGGCCCTGCATTAATATCGACAGCGCCTGCAAAACCTGGAAACGCAAAAGCATAACATAGCGCAATAATATATTTAAAATGACTCATTTATTTCTCTTCCTTTTCTTAATTATTACAACAAGTTAGGTTGGCAAGTTCAGTCCTGGCAATTATTATCTAAAAATAATTTGTTATTTTGACCAGGACACCTTTGTTATTCTATACTATGATATGCTTTTTATCAATACATGGTATATTAATTCTTATTTATTATATTATCCAATGAGATAAAGAAGATAATCTACTTTTTACAAAAACGATCGACAATATAAATTAAAATAACGTAGTCTGTAGTTGCGTATAAAAGTCATTCTTGTGGCAACGACAGGAAAAATGCTGTTTCAGCTCCCCTACTTGTTGCCAGAAGAGATATAAAAAAATTAAAAAAAGCGGGGAGGAAAAATTGCCACAGGATCGTATTGCTAT
This sequence comes from Caedimonas varicaedens, assembly GCA_001192655.1. Taxonomy (GTDB): domain Bacteria; phylum Pseudomonadota; class Alphaproteobacteria; order Caedimonadales; family Caedimonadaceae; genus Caedimonas; species Caedimonas varicaedens. Next base: position 14,399 of record BBVC01000071.1, on the reverse strand, counting down.
TATCGTCGCCAAACGCACGCCCATTGGTGCCTTTCAGGGCGTTTTTACTGAATTAACGGCGCCTCAATTGGGAGGATACGCCCTTAAGGCAGCGCTTGCAGAAGTCAATCTCCAAGGGAAAGAAGGAGATATTGATGAGCTTTTCATGGGATGTGTTCTTCAGGCAGGATTAGGACAAAATTCCGCGCGTCAGGTTGGTCATTATGCTGGTTTGCCCTATTCAGTAGGAGCAACCACGCTTAATAAAGTCTGTGGATCGGGCATGAAGGCAATTATGCTTGGATATGATTTAATCCGAGCAGGTGTGCGAACAACCATGGCTGTTGGAGGGATGGAGAGCATGACAAATGCTCCCTATTTTCTTCCCAAAGGGCGGTCAGGCTATCGTTTTGGACATGGGAAAGTTATAGATTCCATGATGCGTGATGGACTAGAAGACGCCTATCAGCAAGGGTGCGCTATGGGGGTCTTTGCCGAAAATACAGCTGAACATTTGGGATTTTCCCGTGAAGAACAAGATCAATACGTTATTCGGACAACGGAAAAAACACTGAAAGCAATGAGAGAAGGATGGTTCAAGAAAGAAATCGTCTCTGTATCGACCAAAAGCGGAGATATTATGGAAGATGAGACTCCTCTTAAAGTCAAACCTGAGAAAATACCCCTGCTTAAAGCCGCTTTTCGAGAGGGAGGGACTGTTACAGCCGCTTCGTCAAGTTCCATTGGGGACGGCGCTGCTATTCTTATTTTAATGTCAGAGAAAGAAGCTAAAAAGCGCAACTTGCCCATTCGCGCTTACATTGTTGGACATGCAACGCATTCCCAGGAACCTGAATGGTTTACGCTTGCACCGGTTCAGGCGTTAACACGTCTTTTAAAAGAAATGTCATGGTCGAAGGATGATGTCGATTTATATGAAATCAATGAAGCCTTTGCTGTGGTTACCATGGCGGCTGTTAAGGAGCTGAAATTAGACCCTTCTAAAGTCAATCTCCACGGTGGAGCATGTGCTCTGGGACATCCCATCGGTGCAAGCGGAAGTCGCATCGTCGTGACGTTGCTCCATGCTCTTGAAACACATCATCTGAAAAGAGGAATTGCTTCTTTATGTATCGGCGGCGGTGAAGCAACAGCTCTTGCTATTGAACGACCTTAGGTTATACTGCCCTTCATGGATTAATTGAAGATATTCCGTTTTTGATCGTTCCCGTGGAACCGGATGTTGGCCGAGAAAACGCCTTTTCCTGTGGAGAAATGTCCTGGAATTCGTGTCTTCAGCCCGATTGGAAAATATATGACGAACGTGACCCCAATGAATGCATTTTCTCCCTGTATTGAAATTTTTGTTGATGGTGCCTGTAGTGGAAATCCTGGACCGGGAGGGTGGGGTGTCATTATGCGTTTGCGACAGGGGGCAGAGAAAGAACTTTCGGGCAGTGAAGCGCACACCACGAATAACCGTATGGAATTGATGGCAGCCATCAGGGGGCTGGAAGCTGTAGAAAAATGCCAGGGACAAAAGATCGCTCTTTATACGGACAGTATGTATCTTCGGGATGGCATGAAGCAATGGATGCCCAAGTGGAAGCAGAATGATTGGCTTGATGCTGTCAGCAGAGGAATCAAAAATTTGGATTTATGGCGCCGTCTTGATGAGCTCTCTCAAAAACATGAGATTGAATGGCATTGGGTTCGGGGGCATTCAGGACATCCAGAAAATGAACGAGCCGACCTGTTGGCTCGCAATGCCATTGTTCAGCGCATGATGCAGGGTGCAGGCTAAATTTACTTTTCTCCTCTTGCCTGGGTAAGGGCATTTTTCAAACTCTTGATGTTCAAAATTTCAGGTAAAACAATGCCGCTCTGAGCATGAGGTCCAAAAACAACGTTGAAAGGGATGCCTGCCCGTCCATAAGAAGCAAGGTAACTTGCAAGGATCGGATCTTGCCGTGTCCAGTCAGCCCGCATCAGGACAACATCTTTTTGGACTAAAAGTTGTTCTCCTTCTTTGGAATCCAGAACAAAGGTTTTATTGATCTTGCATGTCAAGCACCACGAAGCGGTAATATCAACGACAACAACTTTCCCTTGTTGAACAAGATTGGGAATCAGTTCAGGACGGAAACGCCCCCAATGTTCTTGCACGTAAGGTTTTATTTGAGAGTCAGGGGTGGAAATCAAAGGAACGGCAAGCATCAAGAGAATCAGAACCCAATTGAGTCTTTTAATTTTAGGATATTTTCTCCCCTTCCAGAAAAGGAGAGTCATGATCAGTGCGCCCAGTCCCACATAAAAGGCAACACTAAAGGAGCTTGTCTCATTTAAGATCCAAAGCAGCCAGAAAACGGTTGCTGCCAGGACATATCCCAGAATATGGGATAATGTCAGCATCCATGCGCCGGGTTTGGGCAGCTTTAGCCAATGACGCGGTAAAATGGCACCCAACCAGTAGGGAAGGGAAAATCCCAGCCCCAAAACCATAAAGAACAGAAAAATTTCCCCCCCACTGCGGGAAAAGGCGTAACCCAGAGCTGTTCCCAAAAAAGGAGCTGTACAGGGTGTTGCAAGAAATGCTGCAAAAATACCAGCCACAAAATCTTCCACTAATCCTGCATGATGCTCATGCTCATACCTAAGGAGTTTACCAATTGTATCCCGCATAAAAAGAGGTAGTTCTATTTCATAAAACCCCCAGAGATTACTTGCAAAAAGTGTTGTCACAACGATCAGAAAGCATAGAAAGGAGGGTTGCTGGAAATGAAGCCCCCATCCGACAGATTCTCCCAAAGTATCTAAAAAAACCGCGAGTCCACCCAAAAAAGCAAACGAAACCATAATGCCCGCAAAAGTTGCTAGAAACGAGGGACGAAAATGAAGATTTTTTAAAGATGTGCTGCGACCTTTCTTTGCGATACTCATTATTTTCAGGGAAATAACAGGAAGGACGCAGGGCATAAAATTAAGGATAATACCCCCTAAAAACGCAAAAATAAGCATCATAAAATAGGATTTTTCCTTTTGAAGGTCTGTATCCGGTATTCCCGTAATGCTAGATGCGTGCACTTTATGCAGAAGGTCGGCGGCAGATGTGGGTATGGCAACACCGGGCGTCAGCGTGACACTCAAGTCATGTTGTATAGGCATACAAAGTTTGGAACAAACAGAATAAGCCAACTGAAGGTGAAGGGTAAGAGGTTCCTTGGAGTTTACAATTTTAACAAGGATAGGGATAATAAGCTCTCCTTCATAGGCGTGAAAAACAAAGCCTTCAATGGAATATTTATTGGATGAAGGCCAGAGAATATGAATGTCCTGAACGTTTTTTGATCCGGTCCACGTTATTTTAGGAGCGGAAGAAAGAGTCGCAGAGGTTTTCTCATCATCGGGAGCATAGATTTTCCATGCTGGTGGAAGTTTGAATCGAAGTCCCATCAGAATTTCTTGTGCTTCTCCCAAAGTTGTTGTGGAAGAGAGTAACTCTACGGAAAAAGGGGGATTATGAGAGGAATAAAGAGCCTGTGCTCCTGTTTTCTGTACGAGTCCCATAAGACCTGTTATGATGAAGAAAAAAAAATAATAGATCTGGAAATTGTCATGAATTATCCTCGCTATACCTACTGCAAAAAGCATATTATACCTTTAAGATTGTCAGGCAATGAATAAAATAATTTCCCCTCTTGAAGAGCAAAAATATTTAACGGGCCAATTGCTTATCGCAAGCCCTCAAATCACTGATTCACGTTTTTTCCATTCAGTGATTCTTGTTTGTGGACATGACCTCAATGGTGCTATGGGAATTATTTTAAATCGACTGATTGATGATTTAACGCTAAAAGATCTTGTTGAACAAATCGGACTTCAATCTTCAAAAACGATGAATGTACCTATTTCGGTTCATTTTGGAGGGCCTATAGAAATGGGTAGGGGTTTTGTCATCCATTCCACCGATTATCTGCAGGATGGATCAGTAAAAATTTTAGATGAAATGGCTCTCAGCTCTACCGTTGAAATTCTGAGTTTATTGATAGAAGGAGAAGGCCCTAAGCAAAAAATTCTGGCTTTAGGATATGTGGCATGGAGCGCTGGCCAACTGGAAGCGGAGATTCAGAAAAGCAGTTGGTTGCAGACGGATGCAGATCTTGACCTTGTGTTTTCATCTGACCTTTCGAACATGTGGAAAAAGGCGCTAAAAAAAATAGGTGTAGACCCGGCGCTCTTATCTTCTCAGACAGGTCATGCCTGAATAAACTTCTTTTGAAACCTTCGCCTTTGACTCCAGGGCGTTGTCAAAAATTTGTTCGTGATCCTCATGTACTCCCATGTACACTGCGGGTCACTCACAAATTTTTTCCTAGCCCTGAACCCAAATGCTGGGTTTCGAAAGAAGTCTATTTTTGTCTTCATCCAGATATGCGGATTCTTGTTGTCTGTGGTCATCACGATGAACCCAAACACCAGTTCCTGAAAAATATGGGTTTATCCATCGTTTCTGAATGGTATAGAGAAGCAATTTAATGAGATTTAGCACTCTTAAGCTCTTCACTCAGGAAAAGATATCAGTCTTTCTTATTCGGCTTTCGATATTGCTTTGGAACTGATGTAGTGATGAAAAGCTGCTTCTATACGCCAACCATCAGGGTCAATAATAAAGGCGCCATAATAACCCGGATGATATTCTGGTCTTGTCCCCGGTGCACCATTATCGCGTCCACCATACTCAAGGCACCTGGCATGCCAATCGTGGACTGATTTTACACCAGGGGCAGTAAATGCAAGATGCATTCCCCGCGCACGTCCAATTTCTTCATCTTCCCGCCCCATGGGGCCAATCCACAAAGAAGGCTTTGGATCCTTGCCATAAGCAGCATACTTCATCTCGTCCTTGTCGATTGTAATCAGGCGTTTGTACCCCAGAGCAAGAAGACTGTGATCATAAAATTTTAAACTCTTATCATAGTCTTTCACAGATATTGAACAATGATCAATCATTATATCCCTCTCTTAATACTCGACTTTCAGGTAGAAAACCACCGACCTGGGCATTCCAAAGCGTAGCGTAAAGTCCCCCCTGGGTCAATAATGCCTGGTGTGTTCCATCTTCCACAATTTTGCCTTCATCAAACACGAGAATACGATCCATATGCAGAAGAGTTGACAAACGATGAGCAATCACAATCGTCGTTTTCCCTTGCATCAGTTGCCATAAAGAGTCCTGGATATCGCCTTCAGTGACTGAATCCAACTGAGACGTTGCTTCGTCCAAAATCAGGAGAGGGGCGTTTTTAAGGATTGCACGAGCAATAGCGATGCGCTGGCGTTGTCCGCCTGAAAGTTTAACGCCTCTTTCTCCTACAAGAGAGTCATAGCCTTGTGTCAGAGCAGAAATAAAAGCATGAGCATGGGCTTTTTTGGACGCTTCTACGATTTCTTCATCCGTTGCATTGGCTTTTCCATAGCGGATATTTTCCCCAAGAGTACGATGAAAAAGAGAAGGATCCTGAGGAATCATGCCAATATTAGCTCTTAAAGAATCCTGAGTTACATGGCGAATATCTTGCCCATCCACAGTAATTTGCCCGGAAGTCACGTCAAAAAGCCGCAAAATAAGATTGACGAACGTTGATTTTCCACTTCCTGAATAACCAACGAGACCCACCTTTTGACCCGATTCGATCTTGACAGATTTATTCTGGAAGAGAGGATCGCTCCCTTGATAAGAGAATTGAACATCCTCAAAAATAATCTCACCTTTACTGACAACCAATTCCCTGGCATGGCGTCTATCTTGAATATCGGGCGTAACAACCAGCGCTCGCAAAGCCTGACTTATTTTCCCGGACGCTTTGGAAAAGTTAGAAATTTCCTTAACAAGATTCCAAAAAAATTCAACAATGGCTGTATTAATAGATAAAACCAGTGCAAAATCCCCCAGTGTAATGAGTCCTTGACGTTTATCTTCTATCAAAAAATAGAGATTAAATCCCTGAAGGATAACAAAAGAATATCCGTACACACACCACATCAAAAAATAAGTCCACTGAAGATTTTTCTCAGCCTGAATAGCTTTTTGTAATGTCATTTCAAAAGATGATTTTTCCTGTTTTATCCTTGAGAATAGCTTGACAGATAAAATATTCGATAGAACATCAACCATCCTGCCCACAGTTCTTGTACCGCGTTCAGCCCAGATATCTGAAAGATGTATAAGCCGCCTTGACATAAAAATGGATATTCCCACAAAAAGCGTTGTCCAGCTCAACATCAAAAGCGCAAATTTGGCATTGACTTGCCACAAGACAAAAATAGCAATGGCTAACGCCAGGAAATGGCTGAAAAAACGATCGATCGTCACTTGCACAATGTCAGGAATACTGTTGATCAGATCGTCCACTTTATTAACAAGACTTCCCGAAAACTGATTTTGGTAATAATAGTGACTTTGTTCCAATAAACCGTCAAAGCAGGAATAAGCGATTTTCTGCCGCAGGTCAGGAATCATTTTGATTTCAACGAAATATCCATAGAGCCGAAAGATACTGGAGAGCAGAAAAGACATGAGAAGCCAGGCAGCTGCAGGAAAAGCTAAATATGTAAAAATTTCCTGGGAAGGGGCTTCGGTGACCCTATTTAAAATAACCTTCAGAATATAAGGTCGCAAAGAAACATCAATCGCCCATACACAGGCAACCAAAAACATAACCACGATCGATCCCGGAAAAGGACGAATCATTTTCAGGATAAAAGGAAAAGCTTTTTGTCCGCCCATTTTTCGTAACCTTTCATGTGCGGTAAACTATTATACTCCTCTGATGATAAGTCAATAATGAGACGCGTTGACCCCAAAAGATCAAGAAAATCACGAAATTCATAGAACGAACCTCTGCTGGATCAAACATATTAAAAAAAGCGACAGGTGGCTCTGTACACCGAGTAACAGGCATAATCAAGGACGCGCGCCCTCCCAACAGAATTATGCTGGTTGATCTGAAGAGGCATTTGACACTTATAATTTATTGGCAATATTGGTAAAGTCTGTGTTCAGCTTGCTTCCCAAACTTGTAACTCCCACAATAATGACAATAGCAATCAAGGCAACTAACAAACCGTATTCAGCGGCAGCCGCTCCATTTTCAGTTTTCAAAAAATTCATGAAGTTTTTCATTTTTTCCTCCCCGACAAAGATAGTGTACAACACTTAGTATAACACAAAATCACTAAAAGTGTCTATTAGGCATTAATTAAGAAAAAAGAAGCTGATTTATTTTATATTCCCTTTTGATCCTCCTAAAGGACACCTCACTTATACATACGAGATTTTTTATACAAAAAATTATACTGCTCTCTCAAAAGAGCATCGTTCAGGCAAGCACTACTTCTGATTCTGAATTCTGCGTTGAGGAACAGGTGGTGGTGAGGGGGGTTGAGGAGCAGGTGACGTAGAAGAAGGGGGGGAAGATAAATTATTTTGAAAAGGAGCTAAGGTAGAAGAATCGTTATGATCTCTATTATCTCTCAAAAAATCAGGCTCGTTGTGAAAGGAATCGCTGGGGCGGGGAAATGGGTCTGAAGAATAAGAAGCCGATGATATGACGACTGTGATCAAAATTCCACTAAAATTCACAAATAGACCTGATCTCAACATGATAGCCCTCACTATATAATTATAATTCATATAAGAGTATACGGTTTCTTTGAAAGAGGAGCAACTTTATTTTTCTATGTAAGAAAAAACGTAAGAATAACTACTTTTTATTTACATAATGGCAAAAACGAGAGACCGGACAAACTTTACATTGAGGATTTCGCGCCTTGCAGATATATCGGCCATGTAAAATAAGCCAATGATGAGCATGAGAAAGGAAAGGCTGGGGGATACGCTTTAAAAGTTCCTTTTCTACCTGATCTGGTGTTCCACCTTGTGCAAGTCCGGTGCGGTTTGAAACCCGAAAGACATGGGTATCAACAGCAATTGTAGGCTTGTCAAAAACTGTATTCAGGATAACGTTTGCTGTTTTGCGGCCTACGCCGGGAAGCGTTATCAGATCTTCTAAATGATTGGGAACTTTTCCTGCATACTGATCAATCAATTTGGCGCTCAAGGCAATAATGTTGCGAGATTTTGTATTGTAAAAACCAATTGATTTAATGCAATCTTTTACTTTTTCTTCACCTGCGGTTACCATTTTTTCAGGGGTATCGGCTATTTGAAAAAGAGCAGGTGTCACCTTATTTACGCTTTTATCTGTTGCTTGCGCTGATAGAACCACAGCCACCAGAAGCGTAAAGGGATCACAATAATTTAATTCTCCTTTGGGATGAGGGTTCAGGTTTTGAAGTATTAAAAAGAATTGGTTGATTTCATCTGACGTCATCGGTATTGAAGGAGTCATTTTTTCTCCTGATGATAGGGAAGCCAGGAAGATATTTTTTCGGCAAAGAAAGGGGGAAGAGAAGCCATTAAGATCGCTCCTATATAGGTTGGCCAGGGGAAAGCAATGCGGGAAGAATTTTTCTCAAGTCCTTTTTGAATGAAAAGAGCCGCTTTTTCAGGAAGCATGAGGAAAGGCATTTTAAAACTATTGAAATCCGTCAGGGGTGTTTTAATAAATCCAGGGCAGATCACGGACACTTTGATATTATGAGGCGCCAGAGATTCTCTCAACCCTTCTCCATAAATACGCACAGCGGCCTTGCTGCCGCAATAGGCGCTTTTTGTTGCATACCCCTTAAAAGAAGCCAGAGAACTCATCAAGGCAAGTTGCCCCGATTGACGTTTCTTCATAAGATTAATAGTAGGAAGAACAGTGTTTAGAACACCACCAAGGTTCGTTGAAAAAATATGGCGGGTAGCTTCAGGCGAATCATTCTGTCCCTGTAGTCCAAGACCTGCGTTGGCGATGACAAGCGTCAAGGGATGTTTCTGATCGGCTTCTTGAATCTTGAATTCCATTTCTTCAGCATTGCAGACATCAAGGATCATTTCTTCTACGCTTGCGCCTTGAGCGCGGCAGACTTCAGCAACAACTTTGAGCCGTTCAGCGTTCCTGCCTGTTAGTGTAAGATGAAGTTCGGGCTTGGCATATAGTTTTGCAAGAGCAGAACCGATGCCACTGCTGGCCCCTGTAATGAAAATTGAGGTATGCTTACTGGAATCCACAAATTACACCCTTCGTCTCACGGGTTTATTCTATTCGTTCTCTGGGGGATTTAAATCTCTTTATATAATCGTTTGAGAACTCTTGAGATATGGTCGGGGAGGAGGGATTCGAACCCCCGACATCCTGCTCCCAAAGCAGGCGCGCTACCAGACTGCGCTACACCCCGAAGTCTCTTGTTCATTACATGATTGCCGGCAAAAGGGCAAGAGCTTGCAAGAAAAAAAGAGAAAGAATAATACGAGGGTGGGAAAATATACGGTTTCCTCTATTACGTCATTTTAATCAAATAATCCATTTTATCTGCGGACATCTCTTTGAATATTTCGATTTAATTATTATTTTTTAGTAAAATAAAGGTATAGGAAATATAAACAAAATAATTTTCTCAATATTACTAAATATTAAGGAATTTATTTCATAATTAACTTACAGAGTGTAATTTTATTATGAGGTTTATGATGGACATCAGGAGTCATACCATACCAGGGATAGTGAGTAAATTTACTTTTTCTTCCTCATCTTATTCAGGAGAGAAAGGCGGAAGCTCTTTAAATTTCTCGGGAGATTTATTGTCAAATTTAATACCTGTGAGTAGCATTCATCTGATAGATTCAGGAATTCATAGCCTGGTTCCAGGTTTTCAGAATTCTGTTCTTAATATTGATGAAAGTCAAAGTGCGCCTGATCTTGTGGGAGCGCTTGAGAAAAGCCTTCTATGGCATGACGTTCAGGCTATTGAAAGAGCAACTGTAGCACCAGAAGGGGCGGCTTCTGCTTCTCTTTCTTCCAGTAGTTATCATCCCAATTACAACGTGAGTCTGCCTCATCATACAACTGCGGTTGGCTCTTCAGGTCATTATGATTCTATCTCCAATCTGGATTTAACAAAGTTTGAACATACAGATAGCGATAACGTGAGTGTTTTTTATGAGGCAGCGGTAGATGGAGCATTTGCGGAAGCGGCTGATTTGCCCAAGGAGATTCCGCCTTTAGGTTATTTTCCTTTTGATAATCTCGGGTTTAATGGTTTGGCTTCTGATCATGTTGATTTATCGGCGGGACGCATCACGACGTTTTCTGAGCCGGTAGAAGTGGTGACGCCCTCTGCACCCGAGCTTCTTCCTCCTATTGCAGATCCTAATGATTATAGCTTTAGTGCATCTACCTTTATTGAGGCTGAGACCAGTGAATCTCCGGTGTTTGCTTCTGTGGCGCTTCAAGCGAGCCAGATTTTTCACTTTGATTTAGGCAATATCTTGACCGACCCTCAAAATCTTACCTTACCTGTTAGTGTGTCCAACCTCGTGGACTCAGATCCTGATGGCACGCTATTGCTGATTAATTCCACCAGCAATCCTGCTTTAACAATTGCGGGTGTGGCTATTGATTTGGCACCGGTGACGGGTTCTTTGCCCGCGGGAGAAGTGGCCGAATATGAATTTACCTATCAGGGCAATGTCGGTGTGCTGATTATTTCCCAGGACGGAACACTTTCCCTTGAGACGGCAGCAACCAACTTGTTCGGTCCTTTGACACCTGCACAAGCAGCGCTCTTTAGTTTTGATTATAATGACAGGGATGCCGATGGTCTGACCTCTAATACGGCTCATGTGACGATTAATATTCTGGGGATTAATGATCCCCCCACAGCGATTGATGACTTTAACCAGGTTCAGGAAGTGATCACTGATAGTGGGGGCAGTGAGGGCGAGGGCGGAGAAGGAGAAAACACTCTTCTGTTGGCGTCGTCTGCTCTCACACTTAATGGTGCTGATCCCCGAACCATTGCGACTGGAAACATTCTTGCCAATGATACGGATCCTGATGGCAGCTTTGCTGCGGGAGACTTTTCCGTTGTGTCTGTGACAGGACATACCTTTAATAACGCGAATGGCACATGGACCTTTACGATTTCTGATGAGGCAGGGGGAGATGAGGGGAGTATCAGCGGATGGCAATTGACGCTTCAAACCGATACGAACACTTATGTTTTTAATAATCCCACTGTTCTGACGATTCTGGATAACACCACAGTCAGCTCTGATATTACCGTTTCAGGAGTAGTGGGGGCGATCACCCATGTATCTTTAACTCTCGTTGACTTTCAGCATACTTTTTTTGGGGATCTTGTGGGAACACTTGAAGGCTCCAATGGTCAATCTGTCAACCTGTTCAACAGAGATGGCGGGGGAAATGATATTAACGGAAATGTGACTCTTGATGATAATGCGGGGTCGAGTATTAGTGGAGCGCCAGAGCCGATTTCAGGGACATTCCAGACTTCGTCAGGCACAGCGCTGAACGATTTTACAAGCTCTTTCCCCACAACACTTGTGGTTCATGGTCTCTATGGAGATTTCACCATTCATCAGGATGGTACGTATACGTATCAATTAGATACAGCCAATCCCGACGTCATTCAGCTTGGAACTGGTCAGACACTGGAAGATTCTGTTCCCTATACCATGCAGGACAGTGATGGTTTAACTTCCTCGGCGATCCTTCATGTTGAGATCCTGGGAACCCCCAACGATCCCCCTATTGCTCAGCCCAACACCTATGAAACCGACGTGGACACAATCGCTCCCTTTGTCAGTGGCGGTTATTTTGTGGGAAATATTAGGGATGATGCGGGCCCTCTGACAGATTCCGATCCTGACGGAAATTCTTTTAGTGTAAATTCTGTGATTAATCCGATCCTTACGATTGCCGGCGTGGATATGTCTTTGACACCTGTCCTGACATCTGTTCCCGGGAGTGTGGCTGCGTATGATTTTGATTACAATGGCCATACCGGCACTTTTACGATTAACGAGAATGGCGCAGTTATACTGACATCGTCTAGTGGCAGCATTTTTCTATCAGAACTTCCCGTAGGGCAAGACCTGGTCTTCAGTTTTGATTATACCGATCAGGATATACGGCTCGCTGTCTCAAACACGGCTCATGTAGACTTTACAGTCCATGGAGATAATGATCCCCCTGTGGCCGAGCCTAACAGTTATGTTTTTGACGCCAGTACATTTTCTTTTGATGAAGGTGAAGCATCAAACTCTTCAAGCGCTTTTGATTTCTCATTGGGTAACATTGTGACTGATCCTGTGGATTCATCGGCAGCTCCAGACTCTGTGACCAACCCTGTGGATTTTGATCCCGAGCATACCGTTCTTGTGGTGAACAGTGTGAGTGACCCTACGTTGACCATTGCCGGTGTTGGTACACCCCTCACATTGGTGACGGGTCCTTTGCCTGCAGGAGAAGTGGCTGAATATCAGTTTACCTTTGATGGAAATACGGGGACTTTCATTATTTTCCAGGATGGTAGCCTTAATTTGGATACTGGTTCAACAGATTTGTTTAGCACTCTTGAAGTAGGGCAAGCAGCCGTCTTTTCTTTCAACTATACGGATATTGATGGAGATGGACTTGTTTCCAATGCAGCGCCGGTCACCGTGACCATCAATGGAGATAATCTTCCTGTGGCCAATCCTGATTCTGTGATTTTATCTGAGCCCCAGGTGACAGGAGACCAGGTCTTTTTGATGAATATCTTGGACAACGACAATGATGGTGCTGGAACGCGTCCTCTGAGCGTTCATGATATTGTCAGCGGCAGTCCAGAATTGACCATTGCCGGCACGTCGTTCACTCTGACGCCTGTGACATCGAGTGATCCCAGTGTGGTGGCTGAGTATACCTTTACGTTCAATGGTCAAACATCCGATCTGACCATTGCTCAGAATGGCGATGTGACTATCCTTCCTAACGGTGGTCAGGAGATCTTCGTCTCCCTCCTTCAGGGTGAGAAAGTGGATTTCAGTTTCCAATACCACAATACAGATGGTGTGGATGTATCCAATGTAGCGACTGCCACTGTTGAGATTGATGGCGAACACAATCCCCCCGTTCCAGAGCCTAATTTCAATATTTTCTATGAGCCCCAGGTTGATGCCAGTATCGCCAGTCCCGGGGGCTTTGTGGTCGGCAATATCATCACCGATCTCAGGTTCCCCTCGCTTCCTTTCGATCCTGTGACCAATCCTGTAGATACAGACCCTCAGGGATCTCCGCTCTCAGTTAATACCGTCACGACGTCCACCTTGGCTATTAATGGTGTGGATGTTCCTCTCGCAGCTCTCACTACCCTCGTACATCCAACAGATGTTGCTGAATACCAATTCAGTTTTGGGGGAAATTCAGCGATGTTATCCATTGCCCAATCGGGTGAGGTAACGCTCTCTTCGACAGATCCAACTTTCTTCTCGTTTGTCAATGAGCAAGAAGAGGCAACAATCTTTAACTTTAATTATGATGTCATCGACCAGGATGGCATTACATCTGGATCTAATATTGCTCATGTCAGCTTTACCATTAATGGAGCTTCTGATTTTGCCAGTGGGGATACCTTGATCATCCCTGAAACACAAGTTCTGGGAAGTTCGGTGACTTTCATCAATATTATCAATGATGATACCAGCTCCCTTGGTCTTCCTCTCACCATGGAGGATCTTTCAAATCCTGCTTTAATGATTAATAGTGTGTCTTACAACCTAACATCTGTAACGCCCACAGATTCCAGCATATTTGCTGAATTCTCTTTCTCTTATAACGGGCACGACTCTATTTTTACCATCGGAAAAAGTGGTGATGTTACGCTTCTACCTTTTGGTGGACAGGAAATATTTGAGGGGCTTCAAGACGGGCAAACAGCAGATTTTACCTTCTCATATCGCAATACCGATGGTGTTGCGACATCTCCCGCCGATAATCCTGGCTTGGTTCATATCGAAATTACAGGAGATTCTCCGTTTGCTAATCCTAATACCTACACCCTGGATGTGAACGGTATGGAGGATAATGAACAACTGGGGACTGATGGAAATTATCATAGCGTTATTGGTAATATTCTTGTAGACCCTGAAGATCCTACACTTTCCTTTAATCCTATTACCAATCCTGTGGATACAGATTCAAACAATGCAACGCCACTGGAGCTTTCCGTCAATACCGTGGCCAACGTTTCTCTGACTATTGATGGTACGCCCGAAACACTGACGGCTGTCACGGGGACCTTGCCTGCGGGAGAAGTGGCCGAATATCAATTCACCTTCGGAACAGAAACAGATACTTTTGCTATTTCTCAAGACGGTGCAGTCTCATTTGTCAGTGCTTCTGCCAATTTTCTACAAACTCTTGCACAAGGGGAAAGTATCGTATTTGACTTTGATTATATAGCTAAAA
>BBVC01000070.1 GCA_001192655.1 Caedimonas varicaedens | reverse complement strand
TATGTTGTTAGCTATAGATATAAGTGCTGGTGGTGTTTCAGGTGATAATCTGGTACTGCAAAACTTTGCGGTAAGCTCGACCGCAGACCCTCAGGGATTTTATGCGATTACAACGCCCGGCTATACGGCTTTGTCAATCAAAGGGTTGGGAACAGACCTTACCAGCGGTTCTAATCAGTTGGAAATCAAAGGCTTAGACACACACGCTCATTATCAAGATATCGTTGATAATTTGCACTTGCATAATAATCTTTTCTTTACCGATCCTGATCATGCTTTCGGGACTCGCACATTTTCATTGCAAGCTTTTGACGAAGATGGCCAAGCAAGCGCCACTGTTTCAGCTCCTTTTATTGTTACTCAGATGACCGCTGAAAATGTTTTTACTGGAACCTCAGGAAATGATTATCTACACTTGACAGATTCTTCTCTAACAAACCACACCTATAATGCAGGGGATGGAGATGACATTATTAAGGATGGTAATGGTCCCAGTACAATAAATGGAGGAGCAGGTCATGATCTGTTATTGGGTCAGGGGGGTAATGATATCCTTAATGCAGGAGATGGAAATGATACACTTTATGGAGGAGCAGGAAGCGATATCCTGATTGGCGGCGCAGGTGATGACTTTTTATCGGGTGGCTTAAGTGGTGATACACTTATAGGCGGTACAGGAAAGGACGTTTTCTATTTTGATCCTTCAGAGTCTGGTTCACTCATTGATACAATTAGTGACTTTGGAAAAATAGGCTCTACTGATCCGGATATTATAGATGTTTCTCAATACCTTAAAGCAGCTGGTTATATACCAGGACTAAATCTTATTGACAGTTTTGTTCATATTAAGGAAGTTTCCGGTGTCACTACATTGAGTATAGACCCAGACGGGGCCGGTCCTAATCCGTTTACGCCGCTTGCTGTTCTACAGGGTATTCATACCAATGACCTGGTTGCTGTTTTCGACGGAAACTACCATTTAACCGTCGCTGTCGGTTAATCAGATCAATTATCTTTGTGCTTTCAGATACCAACTGGCTGTTCCTGACCGGACAGCCTTTTGGTTATAGGATGTCAAAGGCCAATCGGCAGGTTTTACATCGAAAATCCTGAGAGAGGGAAAGAAATTTTTCCCTTGGAGTAGGTCAAAAACTTCCTGCACATAATCCTGATGATCACTGGCAAAACGGAATTCTGCGGATATCCTCATCATTCTCAAAATACCATCGAGAAAAACGCTGTTGACTAAACGTCTTTTGTAATGCTTTTTCTTTGGCCACGGATCAGGAAACATTATAAATACTTTACTGATGCAGGGAGAAGGCAGTTCTTTGAGAAAAGTTCTTGCATCTTCCGGATAAATAAGGATGTTGTGAAGTTCTTTCTCTTCTATGCTCTGAAGCAGAGAAGCAATGCCGTTTTCAAAAACTTCACAACCGATAAGTTGAATATGCGGATTTTCCGCAGCTATTTCTGCCAGATGTTCACCACCGCCAAAACCAATTTCAAGCCATATTTCTTTTGATAAATCAAGGGAAGCAGGTTCATGAATAACAACCCGGGGAAGCAGCTCTTGCATAAGTCGAGTTCTTTGTTTGCGCAAGGGGCGTCCCTTGCGACGACCATAGAAGCGGGGGGAAGTTTTTTCAGTCATTCCTTTTGACAACCAGGTTTTTTCCCTCAACGCCTAGAACTGTGACGGGGATAATTTTTCCCAAAAGAGAGTCCATTTTTTCATCGGGGGTCTCGAATTTTACAGGCGTGAAGTGTTCCGTATGTCCTCTGGCGTTACGCTCGACAAGGACTGAGCGTTGTTGACCGGTACAATAGTGCAGGTACTGGGAAAGCTTTTTCTCACCCAGCGTTCGCAACTGTTGAGCCCGTTCCTTGACAAGTACTTTCTCGACCTGGGGCATACGGGCTGCAGGTGTTCCCTGACGAGGAGAATAAGGAAAAACATGGAGATGTGTAAGCTGGCATTCCTCAACGATTCTCAGTGTATTTTCAAACATTTCAGGGGTTTCTGTAGGAAAACCAGCAATGAAGTCAGCGCCAAAAATAATTTCGGGTCTGGCTTTTATAACGCGTCTGCAAAAATCAATAGCGTCTTCTCTTGAATGTCGGCGTTTCATTCTTTTTAAAATCATATTATCGCCGGATTGAAGACTGAGGTGCAGATGCGGCATAAGACGGGGTTCGTGGACAATCAATTCCATCAGATCTTTCTCGACCTCTATGGGATCAATAGAAGAAAGACGCAAGCGTGGCAGATCAGGAATTAAATTCAAAACACGACGAGTCATTTGTCCCAGAGTGGGTTTCCCCGGCAAATCAGGGCCATAGCCTGTAATATCAACGCCTGTAAAGACAATTTCACGGCACCCCTGTTCTACCAGAGCACGGATTTGTGCGACAATTTCTCCGATGGGAACGCTGCGGTTATTGCCACGTCCGAAAGGGATCTTGCAAAAAGTACAGCGGTGATCACAACCATTCTGGATCTGAATGAAGGCACGAACATGATTTTCAAATCCTGTAATAAGATGATGGGCTGTTTCCCGAATGGTCATGATGTCGGTGACATGAACGCGGTCAGGAAGGTGAGGGGAGAACCATTCGCGCTGCATTTTTTCATGATTGCCCAGAATACGGTCAATTTCAGGCATGTTGGCATAAAGTTCGGTGTTTGTCTGGACGCTGCATCCCGTGACAATAATCAGGGCAGAGGGGTTTTCGCGTCTCAGGCGCCGGATACTTTGACGTGCCTGACGTTCAGCTTCCGCTGTTACAGCGCAGGTATTAATAATGATAGCGTCCTGAAGCCCTTGTGAGCGGGCGTGGTCACGCATGACTTCCGATTCATAGCTATTAAGTCGACAACCAAAAGTGATCACTTGTGGATCAGTGCTTGGCGCAGAAGAAGCCATCTTTATGTCCGAAAAATATGAGGATTAAGAGAACCGCGAAAACTGAGCGTCACTTGACCTGTGATTTTGACAGTTTGCTGATAGTCAACCATCAGCTCGCCCCCCTCCAGAATCACTTTTGCCGGGGTCTGGATGATCCCACGCTTTTTGGCGGCAACAACACTTGCCGCGGCGCCCGTCCCACAAGCATGTGTAATACCCACGCCGCGTTCATACACACGCATTCGAAGGGTGTGGTCGTCCACTTTTTCGACTATTTCTACGTTGGTTCCCTCTGGAAAAAAAGGATGATGCGTCAGATTTTCTCCTGCATGAACAAGATCGATACTTTCTACATCATAGACAAAAAAGATCAAATGAGGATTGCCAACGCTCAGGGTAGCCGGATCCTTCAGCCCTTCAAAAGTGATAGGCATATGAAGAGTGTCCATTTCCTGGGAAAGGGGGATGTCTTGCCATTGAAAGTGTGGTGCTCCCAAATCTACGGTAACTTGAGTATCATTCAGGGCTTCAGCAGATAAAAAGCCCGCTTTTGTTTGAATGGTGTGGTGGGCTTTACCGTCTTCTTCTTTTAACAGAAAAGCGACGCAGCGTGTTGCATTTCCACAAGCGCCGACTTCATTGCCATCGGCATTATAGATTTTCATAAAGATGTCAGCCTGATTTTGGTTGCTGACCTCAAGAGTGATCAATTGGTCGCACCCAATACCAAAGCGTCGATCGCTTATCTTCCGGATCGCCTGACTGTCAAAAGCGTGAGGGTTATTTCGTTGATCCAGAATCACGAAATCATTGCCCAAGCCGTGCATTTTTACAAAAGGTATCATCATAGAACTTTTATAAGTTATTTTTGGAACAAATGTCTATAGCCCTTTGTGTAAGGCAAGGATGGTTTAATCTTGTCATTGCAATAAACGGCATAAGGGGTAATATAAAGGCAATTTTTGATGATGGATAAAGAAAGGAAAAATATGCCTGTTTTATCGGATTTCTGGATTCGCGAGGCGGCTCAAAGACATCGTATGATCGAGCCATTTGTTGAGAAACAAATGGGAGAAAACATGATTTCCTATGGTCTTTCCTCTTTTGGGTATGATGCGCGTCTGGCTAATGAATTCAAGATTTTTACCAATGTGGATAATGCTATTGTTGATCCAAAACATTTTGATGAAAGCAGCTTTGTCGATCGCGTGACGGACGTATGTGTGATTCCTCCCAACAGTTTTGCACTGGGGCGTACTATGGAATATTTTCGTGTTCCCCGTGATGTTCTCGTGATCTGTTTGGGGAAGTCAACGTACGCACGTTGTGGTATTATCGTCAATGTCACACCCCTTGAGCCTGAATGGGAAGGCTATGTCACTCTTGAGTTCTCGAATACAACCCCATTGCCTGCCAAAATCTATGCCGGTGAAGGGATCTGTCAATTTCTATTTTTGCAGGGTGACAAAAGCTGTGAAACCTCTTATAAAGATCGCAATGGAAAATATATGAAGCAAGAGGGCGTGACGCTCCCTCACGTATTAAAGGCACATGGATAAAATCAGAATTATTGGCGGTACGCCTCTTTATGGTGAAATCAGAATTTCTGGAGCCAAAAATGCGGCTCTTCCCCTGATTTCAGCAAGTCTTTTGACAGATGAGACCCTGACTCTCAGAAACCTTCCCGATCTTGCGGATGTACAAACCTTCAAGAGTCTTCTTGCTCATCTGGGTGTAGAGATCACTTTTGATCATGATCGTGAGGGGCATCACTTTGGTACACTGAAAGCTAGTTCTATTAAGAGTACAGAAGCTCCTTATGATCAGGTTCGTAAAATGCGGGCTTCCTTTCTGGTTTTAGGCCCCTTGCTGGCCCGTGAAGGGCGTGCAAAAGTGTCTTTGCCAGGAGGATGTGCCATTGGGGCTCGCGCTATTGATATGCACCTCAAGGGGCTTGAGTGTATGGGCGCTCACATTACTCTGGAAGATGGTTATGTGATTGCGCGTGCAGAAAACGGCTTGAGGGGCGTGGATTATACTTTCTCCAGCGTAACAGTGACGGGAACGGAAAATCTTTTAATGGCAGCTACATTGGCCAAGGGGACGACGCGGCTGATCAATGCGGCACGCGAGCCTGAAGTTTCAGATCTTGCGCGTTGTTTGATAGCTATGGGCGCGAAAATTGAAGGAGTGGGGACAGACACATTGATTATTGAAGGATGTAGCCGTCTTCATGGGGCTGAGCATCCAGTTCTGCCTGACCGTATTGAAACAGGGACGTATGCTATGGCGGCTGCCTTGACAGGGGGAGAAGTAGAATTAACAGATACTTCTCTTGACTTGATTCCTTCTGTTATTCCTGCTCTTGAAAGTATGGGGGTTCTGTTTGAGAAAACAGAGCGAGGATTTAAAGTCAAAAAACAGCCTGGACGTTTGAAAGCAACAGATGTTGAGACAGAACCCTACCCAGGTTTTGCAACTGATCTGCAGGCACAAATCATGGTGTTAGCGGCAACAGCTGAAGGGGCATCCGTGATCACTGAGACAATTTTTGAAAACCGCTTCATGCACGTACCAGAGCTTGTACGAATGGGCGCTGATATTAAATTGAAGGGGAATACAGCTTTTATACGGGGAGTTCCCCGGTTAAAGGGTGCGCCTGTCATGGCTACAGACTTGCGGGCTTCGGTGTCTCTTGTTCTCGCTGGACTTGCGGCTGAAGATGAGACCATCGTCAATCGTGTTTATCATCTGGATCGAGGTTATGAGCATATAGAAAAAAAATTAGGGGACTGCGGCGCCAATATTGAGCGCATCCATGGAGAAGTAGTCTGAGAAAATAAGCTTTTTGTCTCTTTCCGTACTTTTTTCAGGAAAGATATCCCTTGTCGTCGTTCACTTTTCCGATAATACGCAAAATAAATATTAAGAAATAAATGATTTGAGTGAGTTTATAAACGCAGGATTCAACGTGGTGTTTTGGGGTTGCAATTGAGGTTTTTCCACAGGCTTCATGGGCGGAAGAGATGTATTTAAAAGCATAAGATGTTCAGAGAAAGCCTCTAGATCATGCCAGAAAACATTCAGAATTTCATCAGACTCCATAAAAATTTGGTGACGTGTATGAGGGTATGTCTTGATGATACCCTGTTTAATATGCTGGACGACATAAGGAAGAATACTATTATCAACAATCTGGTCGTCTTCTGATTCTATAATAAAGACAGGAATCTGGATATTTCTTAATTTTTCAAGTTTTAAACTGATATCGATTGATCGAAACGTCGCTTGTAACCAACCGTAAGTAATACCCCCAATAACCAAAGGCAAGTTATTGTTTTGAAGTTCGAGATGAATTTGGTAACGTTCGGGATTTCCTGTTAAATAATTTCCTTCAAATTGTTCCAAAATAGGATTGTAATCTCCATGCCCAATAACGTAATGGCGATCCAGACCTACAAGCGTGGAAAGATAGGCCATCGCCTTTGCAACAGGTTTTGGATAGGCTCCTGTGTGGATGTTAATCATGGGGGAGATCAGCATTGCGCCTGAAAAAGCACTTCCAAAGTCTTGCAAATAACGTAAGATAATATGTCCGCCCATGGATTGGGCAAGCGCAATATATATTTGATCTGCTGTGGGTCTGACAATTTCCGTCATAAATTGATGAAGGTCATTGAGATATGTATCATAAGAATCCACATGACCCTTGTGATGATTGTCAAGGAAGCGGCTGGAGAGTCCCTGTCCTCGCCAATCAAAAGTCCAGACATTATAACCTCGTTCCGTCAGCCCCTGAATAATTTCATGGAATTTTTCGATAAAGGAAGCGCGTCCCTGAAGGAGAATAATATTTCTGAAGGATTCTTTTTGTTGCTCCAAAACTGAGGGCCAAAATCCTGTTCTGATTTTCGCGCCATCGTGAGCTATCATGTATTTATAAGTTGAATTTTTCACTTATTTACTCTTATATTTAAATACTAACGACTATAGTTAAATTTTAGCGCTACTTTACTTAAAAAGAGTAAATAATTTTTTATATTTTTCGTGTAAAAATATTCTAATTATTTAGGATAAATTCATCTCCTGTATACTCTTCATTAATCTTTTGTTTAAATATTTTTAATAATTCTTCCTCATTTAATTTTTTTCTTTCATTTCCCTGAAAATCAAGAACAATTTTACCCTCATTGAACATCAAGGTTCGACTGCCCATCAAAAGAGCTTGGTGCATACTATGTGTGACCATTAAAACGGTCAGTTTTTTTTCTGTGATTAATTGTTCCGTCAATTTCAGGATGGATGAAGAAGTTTTTGGATCAAGGGCTGCAGTGTGTTCATCCAGAACTAAAATTTCAGAAGGCCCAAGAACCGACATTAAAAGAGAGATCGCTTGCCGTTGACCCCCTGAGAGCATCCCCAAAGGGGTTCCCAAGCGCCCTTCCAGACCAAGTTTGACAGAGGCAAGAGCTTCCTGAAATTGCCGCCGATGAAAAGGTGTCAAAGCCATTCTCAGCCCTCGTTTCTTTCCACGCATAACAGCCAAAGCCATATTTTCTTCTATGGTCAGATTGGGGCAGGCGCCTGCGCGGGGATCTTGAAAGACCTGAGATACAAAGCGGGCTCTTTTTTCAGGGGGGGTCGTCGTGACATCCTGATTATTAATAAGAATTTTACCACGGGTAGGGAAAAGATCACCCGTAATGACGCGCAACAAGGTCGATTTTCCGGCACCATTTCCTCCGATAACGGTAATGAATTCTCCTTTTTCAATGGTTAGGTTGATATTTTTCAGAGCTTTCTTTTCAAGCACTGTGCCAGGATAAAAAACCATGTTGATATTATGCAGGTGAATCATGCGTCAGCTCTTTTCCTCAGGCGAGGTAAAATCATGGCGAGAGCAACTAAAAAAGCTGTGACAAAATTCAGATCAGAAGCCTGAAAACCAAACTCTTTAACATTGAATGCAAATGAGATCAGAAGACGATAAAGAATAGACCCACCCACACAAGCGGCAAGGGCTAAACGTATCCTGCTTCTGGAAACAAAAACTTCTCCCATAATGACAGATGCCAACCCAATCACAATCGTGCCAATACCCATTGTCGTATCGGAAAATCCCTGGCTTTGGGCAAAAAGGGCGCCTGCTAGCGCAACCAGGCTGTTACTTATCCCCAATCCTAGGAAAATCATTCGGGATGTACATATGCCCTGGGCAAGTGCCATCTTTGGATTTTCTCCTGTTGCGCGCATAGCAAGCCCAATTTCAGACCTCAGGAAGCGCCATAAAAGCAGAATAATGACGAGAACGATTATGCTCAATAAAGGAAGCGGGCCAGCAGCAATGCCCGTGAATATTGTTTTTTCTTCAACCAGAGCGATATTAGATCGTCCCATGATCCGCAAATTAACAGAATAGAGTCCCGTCATGGTAAGGATTCCGGCAAGCAAGTGCAAAAGCTTCCACCTGACATTGAGCCATGCTGTCATTAAACCGGCTATAAAACCACCGATCATGGCGCCAGCAATAGCCAGCCACGGGTCACAGTTCAACGTTAACAGGGTGGCTGTAATAGCAGCACCCAAAGGGAAGCTTCCGTCGACCGTAAGGTCGGGAAAATCCAGAACACGAAATGAAAGATAAACTCCAAGCGCAACAATCCCGTACAATAGACCAAGCTCTAAAGATCCTAAAAATTGAAGCATATTCATGAGCAAGACTCGTTTTATCTATATGAGAAAAGAGAATATGTAATCACCATTCTGACGATGATGATTTAAATCCAAAGTCCCCATTAAATCATCAATTCTTGCTGACTTATAGCCTATATTTTCCAGAAATTCAAAGATTTTAGTTTTATCAACACCAGCCCGGTCAAGATGTTCCGAGTTAATTTCAATCATAATAGAAGGCCTATATACTTTTATAGTTTCTTGAGCGCCTTTCAAAACATTTAACTCATGGCCTTCAACGTCAATTTTTATAAAGTCAATTCTTTCAAGTTGATTGACTTTGATAAATTTGTCCAAAGGAATAACAGAGACTTGTTGTTCTATAAATGCTGAACTTATTGTCTCATGACCAGACAGGAAAACGTGACTTGTTCCGTAACCAATTGAGCCTGATCGTTTGATAGGAATACGAAAAGACACCAGTCCTTCCAGAGAGCTTAACCCTTTTTGAATAAGAGTTACGTTTGTGAGCTTTTTGATTTTTTTGGTTTTTTTAAGGATAGAATAGGCATATTCTCCAGGCTCAAACGAGAAAATTTTTCCCTTTTTTGCAAGACAGGAGAATATTTTTGTAAATTGTCCCGCATGTCCTCCTACATCAATAACAATACCGTCAAGAGGAATAAATTTTTGCAACATAGGGATCAAAGGTTTATGATGCTGTTTTATAAGTGCTTTATAAAGATGAGCCATATAAGTCAGTTTTTGACGAAAGGTAAGGTTCATGAGATTGAGGTCTCCTCCCATATTATATATTTCCGGAACGACCTTTCGGGCAGGGGATTTTTACTGTGCCGGGTATTTTACTCACCAGATAACAGCTCTGATATGTTGATAAGTAAGATCCTGCTAAAGAGAGCATAGCGTGAGATTTTTTCCTGCTATGCTCAGCCCTTTTCTGCCTTCTTTTATTTCCCAGGCGTCTTGACCGAAAACATCATAACGCCAACCATGCAGCAAACTGTGTAAGGAATCAATCTCTTTTAATAAAAGGAAACTTTCTAGATCTTTCGTCGTGGCAATCAGTTTCTCGGCAACCTTATATTTTTCAGCGCGTATTTTCAGGAGAACACGTAGAAGATCGACTTGTCCCAGAGCTGGTTTTTTTCCACGCTGAGCGATATCAAGTTGAGGGCATTCCCCAACAGGAAGCGTATTGGCTTTGATGATATTTTCCAATATTTTTTGACCCAACTTCTCTTGCGTCAGAGTTCTACCTGCTCCACGCATATCTGTCAGTTGTTTCAATGTAGAAGGATTATGATAGGCTATTTCCGTAAGGACATCGTCACGAATAAGCCGTCCACGAGGGATATTCTTTCGTATGGCTTCTTTTTCCCTGAGAGATGCAAGAGCTTGAAGGCGTGCAAGGTAGTGAGGCTGTGCATTTTTAAGTCTGAGCCTCGTCCACATGGACTCAGGATCCGGTTTGTAAGTTTTCTCGGATTTCAGAATGGCCATCTCGTCTTCAATCCAGATCTGTCGTTGTTTTGCCGCAAGTTTTTCTGAAAGGTGAAGATAAATATCGCGCAGATAGATTACATCTGCTCTGGCATAGGTCAGCTGTTGTTCAGAAAGAGGGCGTCGCGTCCAGTTGGAATACTGTTGTGATTTATCCAGTTTTTTCCCTGTAATAGAGCTGACAAGCGTCTCATAACCTACTTGTTCTCCATAACCACAAACCATGGCAGCAATTTGGGTGTCAAAGATCATTTGAGGCACTTCATTCATGAGATGGTAAAAAATTTCCAGATCCTGACGTGCCGCGTGAAAAACTTTGAGAATACAATCATTTTTCATAAAATCGAAAAGCGGATCAAGCGAAAGGTCAGGGCTGAGTGTATCCACAAGAATGGTCGTTTGTGACCCTGCAACCTGGACAAGGCATAATTGTGGCCAATACGTGTCTTCTCGTAAAAACTCGGTATCGATTGTCACAAATGAATCGATCTCTCTCATAGATTTCAGAGCTTTTTCCAACTCTTCTGTGCGTGTGATGAATGTCATAAAAAAACCTCTTTATCTACTAAAGTGCGAAATTGTAGCAAATCATCTCAGAAATTGCTATTTTGACGTCAATCATGATGAGAGAAAAGGAAAAATACATTATGCACCCTTATCGTACGCACACGTGTGGCGCGCTTAATCTTGTGCACACCGCACAAACAGTTCGCCTTTCAGGTTGGGTTCATCGGAAACGTGACCATGGCAACTTGCTCTTTATTGATGTGCGTGACCATTATGGCATCACTCAGTGTGTGATTGAAACAACAAGCCCCTGTTTCAGGGAAGCTGAAAACGCACGCCATGAAAGTGTGGTGACGATCACAGGAAAGGTGATTAAACGGACTTCTGAAACAGTGAATGCCAAGATGCCGACAGGGGGAATAGAAATTGTCATCGAAGATTTTAAAATTGATTCCCAGGCTGAAATTCTTCCCATCCAGGTCAACAGCGATCAGGAATTTCCTGAGGAAACACGGCTGCGTTATCGATTTCTGGATTTACGGCGGGAAAAAATGCATCAAAACATTGTCTTGCGCAGCAGGATCATTTCTTCCATTCGTCAGCGCATGATTGATCAGGGGTTTATGGAGTTTCAAACGCCTATCCTGACAGCAAGTTCTCCTGAAGGTGCTCGCGATTATCTCGTTCCCAGCCGATTGCATCCGGGAAAATTTTATGCGCTTCCACAAGCACCGCAAATGTTTAAACAGCTTTTAATGATGGCGGGTTTTGATCGTTATTTTCAAATTGCACCCTGCTTTCGTGATGAAGATGCGCGTGCGGATCGTTCGCCAGGAGAATTCTATCAACTTGATTTTGAGATGTCTTTTGTCACCCAAGAAGATGTGTTTGGCGCTATTGAACCTGTTCTTCATGGTGTTTTTGAAGAATTTGCCGACGGTCGTGTCGTCAGCCCTGTGCCTTTTTCACGCATCGCTTATAAAGATGCCATGCTGAAATATGGTTCTGATAAGCCCGATCTTCGCAATCCCCTGCTTATTGCCGACGTAACCGAGGTCTTTAAAGGGTCTGATTTTTCTGTCTTTGCTCAGGCGATTGAAAAAAGTTCTATTGTCCGCGCCATTCAAGGAAAAGGAGCCGCGACTCAATCACGAGGTTTTTTTGATAAGCTGAATGAGTGGTCACGCACACAGGGGGCTGCTGGACTTGGATACATTATTTTCGCTGAAGGCACAGCAAAGGGGCCTATTGCCAAATTTCTGGATGACGCTCGCCTTGCCAGACTCAAACAACTTACAGGGATGGAAGAAGGAGACGCTGTTTTCTTTGTGTGTGCTTCCAAGCCAGAAGCTGAAAGGTTATCGGGACTTGCGCGGCAAAAAATTGCTATTGAACTTGATATTGTTGAGCGAAATTGCTTTAAATTCTGTTGGGTTGTTGATTTCCCGATGTTTGAATTTAATGAAGAAACAAAGAAAATTGATTTTTCCCATAATCCTTTTTCTATGCCCCAGGGGGGGCTCAAAGCTCTTGAAACGCAGGATCCTCTGAGTATTTGTGCCTTTCAGTACGACATTGTCTGTAATGGCATTGAATTAAGTAGCGGGGCTATTCGTAACCACTTGCCCGAAATTATGTATAAGGCTTTTGACATTGCAGGATATGCGCAGGAAGAAGTAGAAACCCAATTTCCAGGACTTCTCAATGCCCTGAAATATGGCGCACCACCTCATGGGGGATCAGCTCCGGGGATTGATCGAATTGTGATGCTTTTAGCCAATGAACCGAACTTGCGAGAAGTTGTCGCTTTCCCCATGAACCAACAGGCACAAGACCTGATGATGGGAGCTCCTGGCGATGTGACGGATAAACAATTGAAAGAACTTCATATCAAGCTTGACCTTCCCCCTGAAAGTGTATGACGCTTGAGCAAATGTGAAAGGAAGAACCAATATATTTAAGATCTTTAAAATTATGTCTG
>BBVC01000069.1 GCA_001192655.1 Caedimonas varicaedens | reverse complement strand
TATGCGCCTGAAAATGCTCGGAACGTTCCTTTAAACGAGCATCAGGATAGGCCTGAACGTGGACTCTTAAGGCTCCCTAATCTAGCTTGCGGTGGCGAGCGTCACTTTTTGAGAACTCAAATCACTCCTCTTTAGACAATCAAACACACACCAAAGGCTCACTTTAAACCGACGAGAGGCTTCGGGCTTTCGAGCCTGCTCCTCTCACAAAATCAACAACCCGCTAATGTAAATCTATACTGTAATGCATAAAATATTTTCTAACAGAAATATCAAGCTATATCAATGGGTTAATAATTGAAATGACTATAACATATCGCAGAGAAAATCTGAAACCAACATTAACTTTTCTTTAAATTTTTGCGCATACTCTATCTGGCAAATATTGTGTATGAAAAATAATTTTTATGACACAAATACTTAAAGAATAAATCTTGATAGATCAGTGTTTTTAGCAAGTTCTCCCACAGTGTTTCGTACATCTTGAGCATCAATTGTGATGGCATCTCCTGGACGATCGCTTGCATTAAAGCTGATTTCTTCCAGCAATTTTTCTATAACAGTATGCAATCGCCGCGCGCCAATATTCTCGACATTCTGATTAATTTCGGCGCTGAGAGAAGCCAATTCGGAAATAGCGTCGTCTGTAAATGCAAGTTTGACTTCTTCAGTTTCAATCAACGCTTGATATTGTTTAATCAAATTGGCTTCAGGTTCAGTTAAAATACGCACGAAATCTTCTTTCGTCAGAGCGTCTAGTTCAACGCGGATAGGAAGCCTTCCCTGAAGTTCAGGAAGCAGATCAGAAGGTTTCGCCAAATGAAAAGCGCCCGAGGCAATGAATAAAATGTGATCTGTTTTGACAGGGCCATGTTTAGTTGCCACAGTCGTTCCTTCAATAAGAGGCAACAAATCACGCTGCACGCCTTCACGGCTGACATCAGCACCTGTCCGTTCGCTTCGAGCGGAAATTTTATCGAATTCATCGATAAAAACGATCCCGTTTTGTTCAAGGGATTCAATGGCTTCCTTTATTGTGCGTTCCTGATCAATCAGTTTATCGCTTTCTTCTTCCATCAGAAGTTTGAACGCTTCAGGAACAAGCATTTTTCGAATTTTTGTGCGGTTTCCCAGAGACTTTCCAAAAATATCTCCCAGGCTTAACATTCCCATTTGGGCGCCGGGCATTCCGGGAACATCGATCGTGGGCATTTGCAGAGAGGCTGCATCATTGACTTCAATGTCAATTTCCCGATCATCAAGTTTGCCATTTTGAAGCATATGACGAAATTTCTCTTTCGTTTCTTCACTCGCATTTTCGCCTACAAGCACCTTCAGAATTCGTTCCTGGGCATTCAATTCAGCTTTTGCCCCGACCTCTTTGCGATGGCGTTCTTTTTGAGCGCTGATGGCGATTTCTGCTAAATCCCGAATAATTTGCTCGACATCGCGTCCAACATATCCCACTTCCGTAAATTTGGTGGCTTCTACCTTAAGAAAAGGAGCGTCTGCCAATTTGGCCAGTCGACGGGCAATTTCTGTTTTTCCCACTCCTGTGGGGCCGATCATCAAAATATTTTTGGGTAAAATTTCATCCCGCAGATGTTCGGGAACCTGGAGACGACGCCAGCGATTCCGCAAGGCGATTGCAACGGCTCGTTTTGCTTTTTGTTGTCCTACAATAAAGCGATCCAGTTCTGAAACAATTTCTCGCGGAGTAAAGGATTTGATCATGGTTTAAGAGTCTCCATCACAATATTCTTATTGGTATAAACGCAAATATCCGCAGCAATCATCATGGATTTTTGCACAATTTCTTCTACTTTTAACCCCTCAATTTGTATAAGGGCGCGAGCGGCTGCTAAAGCATAGGTTCCCCCAGAACCTATGCCAATAATGCCATCTTCAGGCTCAAGAACATCTCCTGCACCTGTCAGGACAAGCGAAGTGGATGCATCTGCTACCGCAATCATGGCTTCCAGTCGTCTCAAATATTTATCGGTTCTCCAGTCTTTGGTCAGTTCAACGCACGCCCGTATAAGTTGGGTGGGGTATTGTTCAAGTTTGGCTTCCAAACGTTCGAAGAGCGTAAAAGCATCCGCTGTAGCACCTGCAAAACCAGCAATGATATTTCCATTCCCCAGGCGTCTGACCTTTCTCGTGTTGGATTTTATTTTTATGGCACCCATTGTTGCTTGCCCATCTCCGGCAATCACGACATCAGCTCCTTTGCGAACGCACAGGATGGTGGTACCGTGCCACGTTGCTGTAGAATTTTCGGTCATCTTACAACTCTCTCTCTTGACATTACAGAACTGAAGTCCACAAGATAACCTTGTTTTCTTTTTTTGTCATGAATTTTCGAAAGGAAAAATAATGCAGCCCTATGATGAGTCCAACATTTTTGCCCGTATTTTGCGTGGTGAGATTCCTGCCCAAAAGGTTTACGAAGATGATGATATACTAGCATTTCACGATATTACGCCAAAAGCACCCATTCATATTCTTGTGATTCCAAAGGGAAAATATGCGACTCTTCATGACTTTTACAATAATGCAGGAGCAGAAGAACTTTTACGTTTTTCTCGGGGAGTGACTCATGTTATTGACCAACTCGGACTTCAAAAGGACGGCTATCGTATCCTGGCAAATTGTGGTCTTTTTGGGGGACAAGAAGTACCTCACTTTCATCTTCACATTCTTGCGGGTCGCCCTCTGGGGGCCATGGTTACACCTCTATAATATATATCTTTTTCTTGAGAAGCGTATTTTATTTTGTTGTCAGATGTGTAACGCCATCCCAGGAAGGATCAGGAGGATTTTTCTTAAACTCCTCTATTCTTGTTAAATAAAGAGCCGCGATTTTATCTTCTGGATTTTCCGCGAGAAGTTCGTGATAAAATCGTTCCGCATCACCCCATTTTTGTTTTAGGTATGCTTCAAAAGCAACGCGGGTCTTCATGGCAACGGAAATATCCTGGGGGGTTACACTTTCAGCCACATTATCGTGGTATTTTCCGATCATTTGATAGATATGAATCCCCTTTTGTTTCCCCTTGACAGCAACAACGTCAACGATACGGAATAAAAATTTATCCTTTACTTTCTCATAGACAGTTTCGCTGACAAGGATATGAGTGCCGTAAATCTTGTTAATACCCTCTAAACGAGAACCCAGGTTTACATTGTCTCCAATGACAGTATAATTCAGGCGGTCTGCGGATCCTACGTTGCCGACAACAGCTTCTCCTTGATGAAGCCCAAAACGCGTCACTAAGGCTGGTTTCCCCTGTTTCATCCACTCCATGTTAATCTCTTTAAGACGTTGACTGCACAGCCATACTGCTTGACAAGCATGAAATACTTGTTGCTCATCGCGCTCTGGCGCACCCCAGAATGCCATGATGCTATCTCCAATGTATTTATCAATCGTCCCGTGATGGCGAAGAATAATCGTGCTTAACTCACTCAAGTATTCGGATAAATGCTTGATCAGCTCGTCTGAAGGCAGTTTTTCTGAAATAGAAGTAAAACTCTCAATATCTGAGAAGAGGAAGGTTAAACGCTTGCGTTCTCCGCCTAGTCTGGCTTCTTGTCCTGATTGGATCAGGCGTTGCACAAGAGTTTTAGGAACGAACTTTGAAAAAGAATTCAATCCTTCTTTCATGGCGCGCAAGGCTTCTTCCATTTGCGAAAGTTCTTGCAGGCTTGATTCAATAGCAGGCTCTTCCTCGATTTCCAGGGTGCGAATCTTCAACATTTGTCCCGCAAGGCGCTCAATAGGATAAGAAATTTTATGAGAGAAGATAACCAACATCATGGAAGCGATACCTAAAATGATGAGAGAAATCATAAGCACTTCACGACTAGTTTGTTTAATAGGGCCAATAAAATCATCAGCCGGAACAACCATGCCCAGAATCCAGTCTTTGCCTGACGACGCAGGGAATGAAGTAAAATGAGCAATATAATCAATACCTTCAAAGGTAAAAAACAAGTGAGGCTCATGATTTTTTTGATAAAGATTAAAGGCTGTTACGAGGCTGGGTTCACCAATCTGATTCAATCGTGCAATTTGAGGTTGCTTATTGATCATCAGAACAATCTTTGAGGCATCTGGATAGCCTGCCAATGTTCCTTCAGGGGTAACAATAAAGTTAATGCCTGATCTGCTGGCTTTTTGATGAAGCAGAAGATCTGAAATTTGGTTAACAGTAATGTCGGCGCTCATCACCTTAAGGACTTCTTTATTCTGATTAAGGACAGGAACAGAAAATGTAAGTCCCAAATCTCTTGTTTCATAAAGATAAACGTCCGTGACATATCGACCTCCCAGTTTTTTGGCGCCCTTATACCAGGGTCGAGTGCGGGGATCGAAGTTCAAGTGGTCTGAAGGATTTTTCTCTTCTCCGACCTTATTGCCCTGCATGTTATAATAATAGCGCATTTCCTGGTTTGGCGTGCTTAAACGGTCAATTTTACGCACAAAGAATAAAGCGTCAGAAGGCAAGGGAGTATCTTCTGCAAAAGCATAAGTGCGTTTTAGACCAATGCGCCCGACAATCAGGGCATTTCCTTTTTCATCGCCATTATAAAAGGCATCTATTTGAGGAAACTCTTCAAGAGATTCCATCAAGAAATCTTCCAATTCATGGCTGTGTAAAATATCCTCTGTTTCCCGTTGCATCAATCCGGATGAGATCATCGGAATAAAGCGTGCGGGGCTCAAGTAATTTATGGCATCATTAATGATCACCCGTTGTGTCTTATCAATCAAATCACGAGAAGTGATTTTCATGACGTTTTCCATCTGAAAATAGGTATAAACAGATGTAATGAGTGTGGCAGAAATGGAAAGTCCAAGGAAAACGCTCAGGATGGCGAAACGAATCTTGCGTTTTCCCGTGAAGTGATGTTCGAAATTGTTCCAGGTTGAATCACTCAAGAGAGAAGTCCTTAAAATATATACCCAAAATCCGGGGTCGTTGTCCTTCGAGATTCTTCCTGCTCACGTATTTCACGTACGCTGCGTGGGACTCACCCCTCGTCCGCCTACCCAGCTTTTTGAAATCTTTTGGGTATAGGTGTACCTCTCTATAGAATGAACGAATAAAATTAAAATTTACTAAATTTTAGGATGATTTAAGAATAATATTTAGATATACGCACCAGACATCTGGATACCTTTCGCCTTTCAAAATCTGGGGTCCGGTTGGACTTCGGAATTCGTCTCGTTTGATGACAGATACGTTTTTGCGTCAAGGGGGACAGCCAAAATTCAGTTGGGGAAGAGAAAACTTGATGAATGCATCTGAAACGAGGAAACGATATATAAATGCCCTGCAACAAGCGGATCAATATGACTATGGGGAACTTTTAAACTTTGTGAGAAGTTGAACCATTGAGAGAATTTCAAATATCAAAGTCGATCATTATAAGGTTAAGTTAATATTAACCTTATAAAAGCTTCTTTTTAATGTCTATATGACATAATTAATTATGGAATTACATTAATTAATGATGGATATGAAGACAATATTTGCGGCTCTCTTTTGTATATATGTGAATATTATGTCCTCTTCTTGTGCTATGGCCGTGCATAGTTTGACGGGGTTTGGTCTGTTGTCATCTTGTTCTTTAACAGATGGGAGGTGCGCCGGTTATTTTCAGGGAGTCCTTGACCATCAAGAACTCTTTCAATACTTAAAATTGCCCCCCGCGTTTTGCCTGCCTAATGAGGTAACAGTTTCCCAAACCATTAAACTCTTTCAAAAATATGCAGCCGATCATGTGGATGAGCTCCACCTGCCTGCTTATGTGGTGGCAAATAAAGCATTAGCGTCCTATTTTCCCTGTCAAAAGCAGCTTTTGTATTAAGACGAAGAGGATAAGTGAAAATTTATAAGGAGAGTTCTAATGAAGAAAAAAGATGCCGAAGAAATAAGAGATTACCATTCTGAAATCATCAGCGATAATTTAAGATATAGCTAACAACATA
>BBVC01000068.1 GCA_001192655.1 Caedimonas varicaedens | reverse complement strand
GAAGGAGACAGCTTCATTCGTTGCTGACCACTATTTAAAAAGGCAGTATCAGGACGTGGACTATGATAAAATCCCTCAGCAAATAAGGTTGCATTTTTAAAATAGGTTGTTTGAATCCCTGTACTCACTTGATGACGTGAAACCTTAATAGAACTTCTTTGGGTCTCTTTATCAACGGCTTGAGTAAAAGTATACCCCACACGCACTTGGATATTGGGGTCTACGCGAAAACGAATAAAAGTTTCCAATCCTTCGCTTAAACGACTTGTATTGATACGTTGAAATTTCCCGGCAGGCGTTGTGATTGTAGCAAGCAAGTTGTCGATATCAAGGCGAAAATAAGTGAGCATCAAGGAAATGCCTTTAAAAGGAATAATTTCACTCCCTATTTCAAAATTTCGGCTTGTCATGGGTTTAAGGTTGGGGTTTCCTACTGAAGAAGGTCCTGATGTATAGAAATCAAAGGCTGTTGGCACTCGAAAAGAAGTTCCATAACTGCTGAAAATAGCAAGTTCAGGGCATAGAGAGTATTTAGCATGGGCAAGGTAAGTCTCGTGGGTTTTAAAAAAATCATGACGATCAAATCTTCCCTTCATTTCAAAAATAAGCTTAGAAATTAAATCTGTCCTGTAAGTTAATTCACCACTCCCTGCTTTAATCTGATGCTCATCAGAAGTAGATAATTTAACCTTGTCTTGGGCTATTCCCAAAGCTGTCATGATTTGATGATGCTCAGAAATCTTAATTTTTGTATTGTACGCCGCTCCCAAAGAGTGATTTTTATTGACATAATCTTTAGAGTCCTCCGAAGAGTCATTTCGATGGGTTACACTATTAAGAATAAGATCGTGATTCCAACGGTTTTCTAGAGTTTGTAAATGATTTTTTAGAATGATGATTCCATGTTGATGAGCCCCATGATTGACAGATTTAAAAGGAAGGCCATTTTCAAAACGATTTAAATCAAATTGAGATTTACTCTGAGATAAATAAAAATCCGTTCCCCACACATCGTTCATCTGATGACCAAGACGGACATTAAGGTTTTCAGACAAACGCCGATCCGAAACCGTATTCCCATGCAAGTGATTTTTAAGTTTGCCTGTACCAGTCTTCAAAAGATTGCCGCTGATAAAGTAATGCTGTCGAGCCGTCGATCCAGAAAGTTCTGCGCGCGTTCGTCCCGTCTGGTAAGACCCTCCCTCTGCAAAGAAAGTTGCCACTGGCTTGCCACATCCCTTGCGTGGCTCAATGTCAATAGCTCCACCAATAGCAGAGAGCTCAGAGAAATTACGCACCACAAGAGATTGTGCATCTTCCGAAAAAATATTTGAGAAATCAAAGCGCCCTCCTCCCGAAGAATCATTGACGTCAACGCCAAGAAGACGAACTTGGGTATGTTCCGTGTTGGCTCCACGCAACTTGATATAGGATAGGGGAGCATAACTTCCCAAAGAATTTACGGTTACCCCAGGTACTTGTTTAAGGGCTTCTGTCACTGAGCCTTGCTGCATCAATTGAAGAGACTCTGAATCAATGCTTTTCCCCCAAACCGTCTGTTCTTCAAGACGTGACGGATAAACAGTGACTTCCGGTATAGCACAAACCTGTTCTGGATAAGCAAAGGTCAATGGGAAAATTAAAAAAAATACGAAATAATACGCACAGCGACATAGTGACACAGTCAACTCCTTCCGATTATAAATGGTGTAAGCGCCACCGCCGGAGGATATTGTGTATCATCTTGACCGTTATTCTTGGGTGCTCCCGCACAAGAACAAGGTGGCTGCTAAGGCAGGTCTCCTGGCTTACGCTTTCAGTCTTCACCACCTTCCGTAGAGAAATCCACGTGGTATTTTGGCGAGACCTGGCGTTTACAGTTGCGGGTACAGCTACGGCTGAGGAAAAAGCTTCCCTTCCGTATTCCCTATTCTCTCTCTTTCGAGAGCACCTTAACGTCAGGGAAGACTATAACATTCACTGAGATTGTCAAATGAATAATTTCTCTGTTTACTGCAGAGTTTTTCACTTCTGAAAAAAACTTTACGTTTTTTCTATACAGTTATTCATATGACAATTGATCCTGAAGTATTGGAGTTAGCCCGGATATCTCATGAAGGCTTTGTAATATTTTTTTGTATAGATTGAATTCTCTTTCCTGAGCTTAAGAGTCATTTTTCAGATGTTTTTTTGCTTAATTTCTGATTTTGAACATAGTTCTCCCTTTCCCTCCATTCTTTTTTCCGTGCCGGAGCAGCACATTGATCGTTAGGTTGGGACAAGCCTGAGAGGAAAAAAGAAGTCGAAGTTGATTGGGCCACTAATGATGACAAGACGTCCGACCGGAAAACAGGTTAAGCTGCATTTCCTTGATGCGGTTTTCCATATTGCTTCTGGCACAATAGACTTCTTCATAAAGATGTTGGCTGGAACCCTCAAGATGCGTGACAATAAAGCGGGGATTGGTTCCCTGGAAGGTGAGAGGGGGCTTCAGCCTTGCTAATGATACGGCGCTCACGCTTCAACTCTTGGCAGAATACATAAAATCTGTGAACTCCCTCTGCTTCTCTTGAAAAACATTAAAAGCTTGCTGGACTTTGTCTAAAGCAGGCGCCAGAAGCTTCTCAAGTCGTTAATTGCGAACGATGCCCACAATATAAAACGCACACTGACGATCACACCATTCCAGAATTTTATGACGGCACAAAACCCACTGTTACCGCGGAAGACAACCCTAACAGCAGTCCAGGCTTTCCGTAGCTGCTTGGTCAAAAGAGATAAAACAGCCCGCACCCTCTTTGCTTGAAGGGCGTAAATAACTGACTAAAGACTGAGACTTACAAAAAACATATAAGGGCAAAAAACAATAGTTTCCATAATAGCCACGATAAAATCTCCCCACTTGATCCCCATGAATCAGATCATCGGTGGAATCAAAATCCAGAACGAGTTCCTTCGGTGCCTGGGAATAAGAGGCTATAAATTGTTCCAAAATCATCTCATGAACTGTCAAGGCTACAGAACGATCTTCCCTGTTTTCAAACTGGCACAGTGTCGCGGGTTACTGGCAAGCTCGACATCTTTATGAAGCGCTGTTTGTAGTATGACGAAAAGTATGATGGTCATTCAAATCTTCATAACCCAGAGCAATCCCATACATTCTTTTCTGTACCATGGAAAAAAGATCATGTTTCACCTTCCTTTGATCATGCTTATCATAAAACTGTCTGGCGATCTTTTCTGTCAAGCCAAGCTTAGGCTGATAAATAAATAGGAGTTGAAAGATAATCCGTCATCGTAAAACTCTTTCTTAAGGCTCTCTCAATACTTACCATACAAGGATTTAGAGATCTTCTTCTTCCTTCTTGAAATATTCTGATTATTAAATAACTATTTATTATTTAAATAACTATCATGTTATATTATTAATGCAGTCGATTTTATTTGACTGTATTAATTTAATCCATTATTATGCCCTACAGTCAATTTATTCTATTGAATGATCCGCTGTTTATTCTCATTTTGGGAGAGATTATGGTGTACAGAAAACTTAGAAAGTATTTCTATTCCTTGGCGACCTTGGTAACTTTAATGGTTCCTCAGGAATCTATGGCCAAGATAAGCCCAAAGGCGTTTAAAGGCATCACAAAATATTTTAATGATGGACAAGAGTATTATTCTCCTGTTTTGGGAGAAGCCGCCCTTGAAAGCGGGCTTATCTATAATCTGCGCTTTTATGGGAATTTTGACCCTAAATATGAGAAAAACAATTCCCGACTCTATATCGCTGATAGCGCCAGGGACGCGTTATCAGACCTTGTCAAAACGCTCTTTCCTTCTCCTGCTGGTCAGTTATCCATCGAAACAATGGGAAAAGATAATTTTGGCAAATATGTGAGAGATCCTGCAACAGTGGCCCTTTTGCTCAACTTTTCCAAAGAGGTTCGGACGTATTTGACCTTCAAAAAAGAGCTTTCCCAGGAAATATCTCGCGTCAATATGCAAAACCAGCCATTACGAGATGAATTAAGTCTTATGCAAGAAGCGATAGCAAAGATAAGAACGACTATA
Source organism: Caedimonas varicaedens (assembly GCA_001192655.1). Lineage (GTDB taxonomy): Bacteria > Pseudomonadota > Alphaproteobacteria > Caedimonadales > Caedimonadaceae > Caedimonas > Caedimonas varicaedens. The sequence continues at coordinate 1,915 of BBVC01000068.1, read as the reverse complement.
GATAGTAACAATGCTGAAAAAGAGCGCCTAAAAAAACAGGAGTTACCCAAAGAGCAGATGAAAAAATCTCTGGCGGACCGGGATTCTGTCATTAAGGACCTAAAGGATAAATTAAAGGGTTACACACAGCAAAAAAATACCTTGGAAAGACAAATAAAAGCAGAAAAAGCCCTAATCACTGAACAAGAGACAAAGACTCAAGCCTTGTTTGAGCAAAAGAAAAACACCCTTCACCAAAAAATTGCAGAAAGTCTTGATTTTCCGGGAGATCAGAGGAAAACCTTTCAGGGCGTCCAGAACGTTCTTTCTTATATAGAGAAATCCATAAAACAAGAGAAAGACTTCCTTTATCCTGAACATACAACCGAGCAAGTTATTTCTGCGTTCTTTTGTGAGAAATTTAATCACCAGAAAGACATTTGGGCATTACTGCATCACCTGGATGGAGAGATCGTCAATAAATCAGCCCCCCTTCCCATAGAAGAAGATTATCTCACAAAAGAAGATCTGTCGGACATTGCCTCAAAACCCTCCTATGATCTTGATGATGTCTTTGCTTTGGTCAATGCAGGTGTCTTTGATCTGGTCACCCCTTATAAATCCGGATCCGTCGTGAGTAATGGACAGGCCTATCCCTATGATCGAGCAAATGACAGTATACTTAACACAAGCCCAACTTTTGCAGAATGCGCTGAAACATCCGCCCGGCACATCATGAATCTTCTTTTGTTTAATAGACATGAGAAAATATTTGATTTGAGGGATATTGAAGCGTACGTCAAAAAACAGGGGAAACCTAACCCTTATTTTGAGAAATTTTCTGAATTTTACCAGGTGCAACCCCCTTCTTCCGCCAATAATGGCGACCTTGTCATGAGATCTCTCTGGAACCGCGTGGTGGGCGATCTGAACGCCTTCAAAGATTCTTCAGAAGAAATTATCTATATGAAAGATTCCAATGAAGTTAGCTCCAGCTTTATTAATTTTATCAATATCTTCCAAAAAATCTTTGGATTATCCCTTGAGGATTTTCCCAAAGGAAGTTTTGATGACGAGAAAACATGGTTGAAGAACTCCCTGAAAACCCTGTTTACAGCTGTAAACCCTCAGAGGACATACGAAATGGATCTGAGTGAATTAAGGAAGTCAGGAGATGGAATAACCGGAACTCTCCCTGTAACAGTCCAGGAAGCAGGAACGGATTTATTCTCCTTTGATTTTTGTATTGAATTTAAAAGACATAGCGAGATTAGAAATCTCACTATTTTGAAAGAAACAGAGGTTGCTGATTACACTCCTGAGCTTACGTCACACAGGAATACCGTTCATGGAAGCACCGCCGAAGAGGCTTTATGGCTTTTAGGGGGAAATGAAGCCCTTCAATCAAAAGCGCATCATCCCCTCCATGCTCTGTTTAAGCTGGGACTTTCTGATAATAACTCACGGATTGATGCGCTTGGAACCTTGCATAATAACTATGAAAATTGGAAGGCCTCTGGACAAAACATCTCCCTCTTCAAAACGATGCTGAGAAATATCCTGAGCGATATTTCCTGGAATGATATGCATACTGTAGAGAGCATTTCTCCTGCAATTTTGAATTTATAGCTAAAAACCTTTAAAATGGTTATATTATGGATAATTTTTAAGAGGATTATTCCATGACCTATTCATTAGATTTTAGACTTCGTGTTTTATCTGTAAAAAAGAAGAAAAATTTGAGTTTTGCTGAAACGGCGGATCTCTTTGGTGTTGGAGTGACCAGTCTTGTCAGATGGGTCAAGAAGCCTGAGCCCCAGACACATCGTCATAAACCAGCCACTAAGCTTAATATGGATGCCCTTAAAGAAGATATACAGCTTTATCCTGATGCTTATCAGTACGAGAGAGCAGAACGTCTTGGTGTGAGCTCTAT
>BBVC01000067.1 GCA_001192655.1 Caedimonas varicaedens | reverse complement strand
TATGTTGTTAGCTATATGTTATTACCAAAGACTTATTAATTGAAGATATACACTTTTGCCGCAGGTATTGTAATGCTGAAAGCTTGGCACACAAGGCTCTGCATGTTAATTTGAGCGATATTGCAGCTATGGGTGCAGAACCGAAGTATATCCTCCTTGGTGTTTCAATTCCAAACGACTTAGAGGGATTTTTTAATGATTTTCTAAAGAGTTTTGCGGAAGCTTGTGAAATAGGTAAAGTCCATCTCATAGGAGGTGATACGACAAAGTCCCTTGATAAATTATTCATTAGTGTGACGGCCATAGGGCTTGTAAAAAAAACTCACATAAAATTACGTAAATCAGCCAGAAAAAGCGATATTATCTGTGTCGCGGGAAATTTGGGAGACGCTCATGTTGGTTTTCAAGCCCTTGAACATAACATGCAAGGGCAGGGGCTAAAGAAATTTAAGGATTCATTTCTTCAACCCAATAGCAGGATACGAGAAGGATTGTGGTTCGGTGAAAGGTCTGAAGTTAGTGCCATGATGGATATTTCGGACGGATTATTCATTGACCTTAAAAAAATGTGCAGAGCGTCAAAAGTAGCAGCAGAAATAAATTTGGATAATTTTGAACCATCTCAGGAATTTAAAGCGGCATGTCATGCTTTAAATCTTGATCAAACTATTGTGCAGCTTACAGGTGGAGAAGATTATGGATTGTTAGTAAGTGTAAATGCTGAATCATACCAAAAGATAAAAGCAGATTTTTCCTCTACATTTGGTTATGCGCTGCATCCCATAGGTAGGATAATAAGTGGAATAGCGGGTGAGATTTCTTTTATTCAAAAAGGTTTGCCTATAAACATTATTCTGCAACCGTTTTCCCATTTCGGGGAATTATCATGAAGTATAAATGCCTTTCTATTGCAGGCTTTGATGGTTCAGGTGGAGCTGGCATTCAAGCAGACCTTAAGACTTTTTCCGCTTTTGGATGTTACGGCATGACAGTTCTAACTGCCTTGCCTGTACAAAACACATGTGGTGTAAGAAATTGCTATGAAATACCTCTAAAAGCCATTGAGGAACAGTTGGAGGCTATATTTAACGATATTGTGCCGGACAGCATCAAAATTGGCATGCTTTTTTCAAGGGAAATCATTGAAATAGTGACAAATTTTCTAAAGCAGCACGCTCAGCACATCCCTATTGTTCTTGACCCGGTTATGTTTGCCAAGAGTGGCGACAGATTATTATTGCCAGAGGCAGTAGAAGCGCTAAAGACCTTACTTATTCCATTATCTACCATCCTTACCCCTAATTTTCCTGAAGCCTGTACGCTCGCAGGAATAGACGCACTCCCATCTCAAGACATCCATAAGCTTGGCCATAAGTTGCTTTCTTTTGGGACAAAAGCTGTTTTGTTGAAAGGGGGGCATTTGGATAGCGCATTATCAAACGATCTGTATTTAGACCAAAATGGCCGGGAATTCTATCTCGAAAGTCAAAGGATTCACTCAAGAAATACTCATGGTACAGGCTGTACATTATCAGCAGGAATTGCATCATGCTTAGCGCTTGGCATGGATTTAGCTGAATCCTGCAAAGTCGCTAAAAAATATTTATATGAGGCATTAAAGGCAGCGAAAGATATTTCTGTAGGGAAAGGTCATGGCCCCGTTCATCATTTTTACCATTTATGGCCCACTATTTACCAAATCAAAGGAGAATAAATCTATGAAATTATCAACAAGAGCCTGGACATTATCAGAAGATGTGTACAATGCAATTATCCAACATCCATTTAACCAAGAGCTTATGAAAGGAAAGTTATCTCAAGATAAATTTTCCTTTTACATTGAACAAGATATCCTTTATTTGCAAGATTTTGCGAGATGTCATGGGATCATTGCCTCCAAGATTTCACTTGAATATGTGCGCACGTTTTTAAAATATGCAGATTATACATTCATCACGGAACAAGAAGTCGTTCATCAGTTCTTTAAAAAAATCTTTGGGTTTAAAGAGACCGGATTGCTCACGCCAGCGACGCTCAGCTATACGAGTTATTTATTGCGCTGTTGCGTTGTAGAGCCGGTAGAAGTAGCCGTAGCAGCTGTCCTTCCATGCTTTTGGATTTATAGAGAGGTTGGATTATTTATTATTAAGCATTCCGACACTAACAATCCTTATAGGCGTTGGATTGAAACATACGCTAGCGAAGACTTTGGCAAAAGCGTTGAAGAAGCTATTAATATCTTTGACGATTTGGCACTGAATGCTTCCCCACATATTAAACAAAAGATGTTGGATGCTTTTTACAAAAGTGTTTGTCTGGAATGGCATTTTTGGAATGATGCGTATGAAATGCGAGCTTTTGATTCTATGCGCTTTAGCTATTTAACGACAGCTTCTGAGAAGTACACCTCCACTCTCTCAACAATCTCTCATCCAAACTCTGAAGTACTATTCCTTGAACGGAAAGATAATAAATAGATTAATCATAATCCGCGTGTCGGGGGTTCAAATCCCTCCCCCCCCCCGCTACCATTCGATTTTATAGATTAAATTAAATATCCTCGTTGGCGTTTGGACAAGGGGCTGATATGATGCGTATCAAATTGTTGTCATAATAAATAGGACTTCTCACAAATATGACTCAGATCGCGTTTTATCTTTTTTCAGGTATTCTGTTATTTTCAGGAAGCATGGTTATTTTTGCGCGTAATCCTGTTCATTCCGTCCTTTATCTTATTTTGGCGTTTTTTAATGCAGCGGGACTTTTTATCCTTTTGGGAGCAGAATTTTTGGCCATGCTTCTTGTGGTTGTTTATGTGGGGGCTGTGGCAGTTTTATTTTTGTTTGTTGTGATGATGCTGGATATTGCACCTCTTAAAAAGCGTCCGGGTTTGCTGCGATATCAGCTTGAAAACCTGTCTCGTGCTTTTCTGAGCCTGATGGGATATCTGGTACAGTTTTTTATTATTTCTTATCTTCTTTCAAGTCTTTTTATACCAGTTTTAGATATTATGCTAGCGACTGTTCCTACAAAAACAGTAGAGGTGAGCTGTGGGCTGTTTACGCCTGTTTTGGCTTACCTTATCTTGCGATATCTTTTTAAAAAATCTTTCTTTCAGTTATCCATAGAATTTATGAAGTATTTGCCTGGCGTGTGGATGCTCGGCCTTATAATGCTGGCAGAGCTGTCTTACGTGATGATGCATTGGGAATCTCTTGCCGTAAGAGAGGGTGTAGTTCTCGTTCCCACCCCTGATCCACAACAGGTAACCAATACACAAGCTCTTGGAAAAATTATCTATACAGATTATAGCCTTCTTTTTGAAACAGTAGGATTTATCTTATTGGTTGCTATGATTGGCGCCATTGTGTTAACCCATCGCAAAAGGGATGGGGTGAAACGCCAAAATGTTCACAATCAGATTATGCGTCGCAAGGAAGACACCCTTAAACTTCATGATGTTCCTCTAGGGAAAGGGGTGTAAAATGAAACTCATTGGGCTTGAACATTACTTAACAGTTTCTTTTTTTCTTTTTTCTTTGGGGATTTTTGGCATTTTCTGGAATCGCAAAAGTGTCATCATTATCCTTATGGCGATTGAGTTGATGTTGCTGGCTGTTAATATAAATTTGGTTGCATTTTCATGTTTTTTGAAGGATTTGGCAGGGCAGCTTTTTGCCCTTTTTGTTTTAACTGTTGCTGCGGCTGAGGCGGCTATCGGTCTTGCGATTCTTGTTGTTTTTTATCGTAATCGCCATTCAATTGATGTCCAAGATATCAGTGAGATGAAAGGCTGAAAACCAATGATTTATCTCCTGACAATTTTTTCTCCACTTTTTGGGTTTTTGTTGGCAGGAGTTCTGGGGCAAAAATATTCTGCCCGTTTTAGTCAGATAGCAACGTGTACCTTTATGCTGTTTTCTGTTATTGGGGCTATATCAATTTTTAATGAAGTTGCCCTGGGAGGTGTCACGATTGATATCCCCTTGATGCCATGGATAGAAGTGGGAGACTTTCGGGCGCAGTGGGGGCTGCGTTTTGATACATTAAGCGCCATTATGGTGATGATTGTGGCACTTATTTCTTTCCTTGTTCATATTTATTCAATTGGTTATATGCGTCATGATCCCTGTATTCCTAGATTTATGGCTTATCTCAGTTTTTTCACTTTTATGATGTTAATCCTGGTCACAGCCTATGATTTTATCCAGTTATTTTTTGGTTGGGAAGGAGTAGGTCTGGCTTCCTATCTTTTGATTGGTTTCTGGTATGACAGACAAACAGCCAATGCAGCAGCCCTCAAGGCATTTATCGTTAATCGGGTGGGAGATTTGGGTTTAATTCTGGCTATGGGGGCCATTTATTTTGTCTTTGGTACGCTGGAATTTAAGGAAATTTTTATCTTGGCGCCTTCCAAACTCAACGTTTGTTTTTCTGTGGGGGGGTATTCTTTTCCCTGTATTGAAATCATTTGCTTTTTGTTGCTTATTGGAGCTATGGGAAAATCTGCACAGCTTGGACTTCATATATGGTTACCGGATGCAATGGAGGGACCAACACCTGTTTCAGCATTGATCCACGCGGCAACAATGGTGACGGCAGGCGTTTTTCTGATTGTCAAATGTTCTCCTCTTTACCAACACGCCCCCATAACTTCCGATATTATGACAGTTGTGGGCGCAACCACAGCATTCTTTGCAGGAACAATTGCATTGACTCAAAATGATATCAAGCGCGTCATTGCCTATTCCACTTGCAGTCAATTGGGGTATATGTTTTTTGCCGCAGGGCTTTCCGCCTACAACATTGCTATTTTTCATCTCGTAACTCATGCCTTCTTTAAAGCTTTGCTCTTTTTGGGAGCAGGTGCGGTGATTCATTCCATGTCAGATGAACAGGATATGCGTTCTATGGGCGGGATTTGGCGGCTTGTCCCCGTATCGTACCTTATGATGCTGATCGGCAGTATAGCACTGGTGGGAATTCCTTATTTTTCAGGATATTACTCAAAAGATGCCATCCTTGAAACAGCCTGGCGCGCTTCGGGAACTCCAATTGGGGCTTATGCCTATATTCTGGGCATGATCAGTACGTTTCTGACAGCGTTTTATTCATGGCGCCTGCTTTGTTTAACTTTTACAGGAAAGCCCAGAGCCAATGAAATGGTCATGAGTCATGTACACGAAGCTGGTTTTGTCATGCTGGTTCCTTTATTTATTCTGGCGTTTGGCGCTATTTTTTCAGGTTATTTTGGAGTGGGGTATTTTTCCCAGAAAATTTTCTGGGGAAATTCGTTGATTATGCCGGAAGAAATCTTGGGTGAGCATCCCCGGCTCATCATTGAGATTCTTCCAACTGTTCTGGGTATGAGTGGAATTGCTCTTGCTTATTTACTCTATGCCTGGACTTTTTCTTGGCCATTGTTCTTCTCGGAAAAATTCCGCTTTATTTATCAATTATTCTTTCATAAATGGTATATCGATGAATTTTATGATCGGATGATTGTCAGTAAAATTCTTGGTTTGGGAGCAAGATTCTGGCAATTGGGCGATATAAAACTCATTGATAAATGGGGGCCTGATGGAATTTCTCGCCTGGTCTTGCGAATGTCAAATCGCTCTAGCCAATTACAAACGGGCTATCTGTTTAATTACGCTTACGCAATGGTTTGGGGTGTGGTAGGTCTGGTTGTCTGGTTTATCCTTAAATCAAAAATTAAAGGACTATGAATGTACGCTCCTTCCTTATTGAGCATTACAATTTTTTTGCCTCTCCTGGGTGTTTTTTGTATTTTCTGGATGAATGACAAAAATGAGGCCGCTCGCAATAACGTACGCGCCGTGGCTCTTTTAACATCTTTTGCTGTTTTCATCATGAGTTGTATTGGTTTTGCTGTATTTGATCCTTCTCAATCAGAATTTCAGCTGGAGGAAAGCTATCAATGGCTTGAGGGTTTTAATAGCACCTATCATGTAGGTGTAGACGGCATTTCAATATTATTTGTTTTGCTAACAGCTTTTTTGACGCCTTTGGCGATTCTATCCACATGGCATTCCATACAGGTGCGCGTCAAGGAATATATGATTGCCTTCCTTGCGCTTGAAACAACAATGCTGGGGGCTTTTTGCGCTCTTGATTTTATTCTTTTTTATCTTTTCTTTGAAGCCGTTCTGATCCCCATGTATCTTATTATTGGCATATGGGGCGGCGAGCGGCGTATTTATGCTTCCATTAAGTTTTTTCTCTATACCTTGCTGGGTTCTGTTTTGATGCTGGTCGCCATATTGACGCTTTATCACTATACAGGTACAAGCGAAATTTCTATGGTGGCTCGTCATACATTGCCCTTTGATCTGCAAAAATGGCTATGGCTGGCATTTTTTGCTTCTTTTGCGGTCAAGATTCCCATGTGGCCTGTTCATACATGGTTGCCTGATGCTCATGTCGAAGCTCCTACATCAGGTTCTGTGATTTTAGCAGCAATACTTCTTAAAATGGGGGGATATGGCTTTTTGAGATTTTCCCTTCCTCTTTTCCCTGAAGCTTCTCAATTTTTTGCGCCTCTTATTTTTATTCTGAGTATGGTGGCTGTAGTTTATGCATCCCTTGTTGCTTTGGTTCAAAAGGATATGAAAAAACTGATCGCCTATTCTTCTATTGCCCATATGGGATTTGTAACGTTTGGTATCTTTACATTTTCCACCCAAGGCATCCAGGGAGCGTTATTTCAGATGATCAGCCATGGGCTTGTTTCGGGAGCGCTTTTTTTGTGCGTAGGGGTACTTTATGATCGATTGCATACAAGAGACATCGATCAATATGGCGGTGTGGTGCATCCCATGCCCCATTATGCTGTTCTCTTTATGATTTTTATTTTGGGGGCGATTGGTTTGCCTGGCACCAGCGGTTTTGTCGGAGAAATTTTAATTTTAGTTGCAGCTTTCAAGGTCAGTGGTTGGATGGCGTGTGTTTTAGGATTGGGCGTTATTCTGAGTGCTGTGTATGCTTTGTGGCTTTATGGGCGAATCATGTTTGGAAAAGTGGGGAAACCTGCTGTAGGAAAACTTCAGGATTTAACGATTATTGAAAAGTTGACACTGGGACCTCTGGCTTTTCTGGTTCTTTTGTTTGGCATTTACCCTGCGCCTATTCTTAGGACCAGTGAAATAACTGTTGAAAAATGGGCTGGATTGTTGGAGACGGGAGAATCCAATCGTGGAGATTTATGATAATATCTGTAAAAGAGTGAAACATGTTTGTATCTTCTGAGGGTTTTTTACCAGAATTTGCGCCCGGAAGCGCTGAGATATTCATTGGTTTGTCGCTCTTAATGTTTTTAGTTATTGGAGCTTTCAGGGGAGATTCCTATACCCGTACACTAGGTTATCTATGTATCGTGGTTGCTCTCATGACTGTTTTTATTATTTCATTTGCAGATAAGAATACAGGTATTTTCTTCAATGGCTTGTTTATCCGTAATTCGTTTACCTCTTTTTGTAAAATTACGATTTTACTGACGGTTTCTTGTGTTTTGTGGATGACATTAAGGTCTTTAGAGCGCGAGAATATGGCACGATTTGAATATCCTCTTCTTGTTTTATTTTCTGCGCTTGGCATGTTGATCATGGTCTCTGCAAATGACTTAATGAGCATGTATCTTGGTCTTGAATTGCAGAGTTTTTCCCTTTATATCCTGGTTGCTCTAAAGCGTGATCGATTGATTGCTGCGGAAGGAGCACTTAAATATTTTATTTTAGGAGCCCTGGCGTCTGCTTTTATCCTTTACGGCAGTTCATTTTTGTATGGGCTTGCCGGTAGTACTGAATTTTCAAGCCTCTTCAGCGTCTTTAAAGATCCTGCCTTAACTTCTTCTCCCCCTCTGGTGATGGGTATCCTTTTAATATTGGGAGGTTTGGCATTCAAGCTTGCTCTTGTACCCTTTCATATGTGGTCGCCTGATGTCTACGAAGGAAGCCCAACACCTGTAACGGTTTTAATTGCCACGGCTCCGAAGATTGCAGCATTTGCCCTTTTTATAAAGCTTTTTGTCCATATGATAGGTGATTTAAATATAATTTGGGAACAAGCGGTTGTTATTCTTTCGGTTTTATCTATAGCTTTGGGTGCTTTCGCCGCTCTCTTCCAGAACAACATAAAGCGGCTTCTGAGTTACAGCGCAATTTCACACATGGGGTATGCCCTGTTTGGTCTTTTGGGGAAAACGTACGAGGGTATTGGGAGTATTCTGGTTTATCTCGTCCTCTATATCATCATGACGCTGGGGTGTTTCGCCTGTTTGCTTAATTTAAGAAAAAACAGCAAGACCATTGAAAAGCTGTCTGATTTTTCTGGTCTTTCCCGTGATAATCCTGTCCTGGCGCTGTCTTTTGCTATTTTTTTGTTTTCTTTGGCAGGTATTCCACCGTTTTCTGGTTTCTTTGCCAAGCTGGGAGTTTTCAGTATTGCAATTAAAGAAGGCTATTATACGCTTGCAGTTTTTGGGGTGATCGTGACTGTTATTTCAGCGGCCTATTATTTGAAAATTATTAAAATCATGTATTTTGAAGGATCTTTATCATTCGATATAAAAAACCATTTTGATCGGTATGTCTTTCGGGAAACATATGTCGTTATGTCTATAATGGCATTCATCACGTTTTTTTATGTTCTTAAACCTTCTTTACTATCGAATGCTGCTCATACAGCGGCATTCGCGCTTTTTAACTAGAGTTTTCCATGATCTCCTTGCCGCCTGAGTGGATTCTGAATTCTTATGATTGTGTTAGCAGTACGATGGATGTTGCACGTCTGCATCTTTCTCATGGTAATATTATTTGGGCAAAATTTCAAACGGCTGGTCGAGGACGCCAGGAGCGTCCATGGGAAGCCAAAAGAGGTAATTTACTTTGCTCATTTGTTATTCGACCAAAGATACCTTTTCTCAGGGTAGGAGAGGCGGCCTTTGTTTCTGCGCTTGGGGTAGGGCAAGCCCTTAGTTATTTTTTACCTGACCCCACGTTGCTTTCCTATAAATGGCCTAATGATATTTTGGTGGGCGGACGGAAAATTGCTGGAATCCTGTTGGAAGTTGAAGAACCCTTTGTGGTTGTAGGCATTGGAATTAATATTGTTTCTCATCCTGGGGGAATTTCCTATCCTGTGACATCTCTTGGGGAATTTTCTCCTCACCCTGTAGATTGCGAAACTGTTTTAGAGAAGCTGGTAGAATGTTTTCAACAAAAGCTGGAAGTATGGGATCAAAAAGGATTTTCTCCTATTCGTGAGGAATGGTTGACAAAAGCTCACTGTTTGGGAAAGAAGATTACACTGAAATCACGCAGCCCTTCAGATAACTCAGAAGAACAAGGTCTATTTTATGACATTGATCAGTACGGAAGTTTATTGCTTAAATTTCCAGATGGCATTATTAAAGTGTATCATACGGGTGACGTTTTTCTCGCCTAGATAGAAAGATACAGTATGTTACTTGTTATTGATGCTGGTAATACAAATATTTGCCTGGCTCTTTTTCGAGAGCAGGAGCTTTTAAAAGTATGGCGTGCTCTTCCTGACCTGTTTAAGGACGTCCATAAGTGTTCTCAATGGTTGCAGAACGAACTGACAGGTTCGAGTTTCTGCCCCAATGATGTTAAAAATATTATAATTTCCTGTGTTGTTCCTGATCTTCTCTCTGATATTAAAGCATTTTGTCTTGATTTATTTTCACAGGAGGTGCTGGTTATTGGTGAATCTTCTGCGCCGTTTCCTCATTCTTCTCTTATCGATCGTCCGGGAGAAGAAGGTGCCGACCTTATGGCGAACGCCTTTGCTGCGCATACGCTTTATGGTGGTGGCCCCTTGCTTGTCATTGATTTTGGGACGGCTACGACACTCAGTCTAGTTGACGGAAGCGGAAATTTTTGTGGGACTGTCATCGCGCCAGGCGTTCAGCTTTCCCTGCGCGCTCTTTATCAGGCAGCGGCCAAACTTCCTGAAGTTGCAATTATCAAGCCCAGGAATGTCATAGGTACAAATACTGTTGATTCTATGCAATCAGGGATATTTTGGGGATATGTCAGTATGATAGAGGGCCTTATTCAGTGCATAAAAGATGAAAATTTCAGAGGGCTTCTTTCAAAAGAATTTAAAGTTGTTGCAACAGGAGGATTATCCTCATTGATTGCTCCTTCATGTTCAAGGATTACACACATTGATTTCGACTTAACCCTGAAAGGTATTGCCCTTATTTATGAAACTCTTCCTGAAAGGAAATAGAAACATTGACTACCTCTGCTTCCAACATTAAAAAAGACCTTTTCTTCCTTCCTTTGGGCGGGGCAGGAGAGATTGGTATGAATCTCAATCTTTACCGTTATGATGATCAATGGCTGATGGTTGATCTGGGTGTTACGTTCGGTCATGAGCTAGGTGTAGAGGTCATCATGCCCGATCCTTCCTATATTGTTGAGCGACGCGACAAACTGAAAGCGCTTATTCTTACTCATGCCCATGAAGATCATATCGGAGCCGTGCCTTATTTGTGGGAGCGGTTACAATGCCCTATTTATGCAACGCCCTTTACCGCGACTTTGGTGCGTGAAAAACTAAAGGAAGCAGGACTTTTGGGACAGGCAAAAGTCTATGAGATCAAAATTGGCAGTCAGCTTTCGCTGCCACCCTTCGATTTGCAATTTCTGACCTTGACCCATTCCATTCCTGAACCCAACGCCCTTGCGATTCGTACGCCTGCAGGGGTTGTTGTACATACAGGAGACTGGAAACTTGACCCTGATCCCCTCATTGGAGATGCTGCGGATGAAGCGATTTTCAAGGATTTGGGAGACAAGGGTGTTCTGGCGCTTGTTTGTGATTCAACCAATGTGTTCGTAGAAGGGAATGCAGGTTCTGAAGCAACAGTACGTCAAAGGTTAATCGATTTTGTATCCCGGCAAAAAGAGGGGCGTATCGTTATTGCCTGTTTTGCCAGTAATGTGGCTCGCCTGGAATCCTGTGCTATTGCCGCACAACAAGCGGGTCGTCAGCCTGTGCTGGTAGGGCGTTCAATGATCCGGATGAATCAAGCAGCACGTGCCAATGGATATCTCAAGGGTTTGCCTACTTTTCTTCAGGAAGAAGATATCGCAGGACTGAAACGTGAAGAGACTCTCATCATTTGTACAGGATCCCAGGGGGAACCCCGTTCTGCGCTTGCGCGTATGGCGGCCGCCAATCATCCCCGATTAAAACTTTCAGAGGGCGATACCGTCCTGTTTTCTTCTCGTATCATTCCTGGAAACGAAGAAGAAATACGAGGTATGCAGGAAGAACTTGTCGATTTGGGACTGACGGTTATTGATGCAGAACAAATTGAGCATATTCACGTTTCTGGTCATCCGGGTCGCGAAGATCTTAAAAAAATGTATCAGTGGGTTCGCCCTCAAATTCTTGTTCCTGTGCATGGAACGCTTGCTCATATGCGAGAACAGGCAAAGCTGGGAAAGTCATGTGGCATTCCCCAGGCCATTGTCCCTAAAAATGGTACTCTCATTAAGCTTTCAGAGGAAGGCCCGACGCTTGTAGAAACTGTAAAAAATGGTCGATTGGCTCTTGATGGATCACAAGTCGTTCCCCTGTTTGGCCCTCAAATGCGTGATCGTGCGCGTTTGATGACATCGGGCATTCTTTTTGTAACCATTGCTTTTGATAAACGTGGACATTTGCGCGAAGAACCTCAAATTACTCAGATGGGGGTTTTTGAGAGTCAGTCCGAAAGTGAGATGATCGAGAATCTTCAGGATTCAGTCACAGAAGCCATCGCCAACACGCCCCACGAACAATGGTCTGATGACTCCACAATGAAAGAAATTGTTCGTGTCGCCTGTCGTCGTTGCGTCAACGCCGAGCGTTCCAAAAAACCAACGACGATTGTCCATATTACACGCTAGGGAAGCAAAAGCATGGGATGGGTTTCCGGTATTGTCATTTATATTGTGATCTGGTGGGTTGTGCTTTTTACGCTTCTTCCTTGGGGAGTAAAACCGGAAGAAAATCCTCTGCCGGGCTGTGCTGTTGAAGCGCCTGCTAAACCCTATCTGGGCATAAAATTTACTCTGACAACTCTTTTGGCTGCTTTGATCTGGCTAGGCGTTAACTGGATTATGGCGTTAGATATTGTCCGCTTTGACCGGAATGTTTGATTTTACTGAGTAGCAAATGCTTCTTTATCCTTTGTGAGTTAGAAAAAAAATGGGAACTATCAAAGTTCCCATTTTGATTATTACCCACATATGTTAAGATATATATATGAGGAGAGAAATTATGACCATGCAAGAAAAAGTTCTTCGCCCTGATTCAAAAGGCAGAATTAACCTTGGTAAATTAACTCAAGGTATAAGTGGATTTAAAATGGTATACGATAAAAATAGCAATAAAATTATCCTTGAACCTTATATAGAAATACCCTTGCAAGAAGATTGGCTTTTTAAGAATAGAGAAGCTTTGAGAAGGGTAAAAATAGGCTTGATGCAATCTTCTCAGAAAAATATAAAGGATCTTGGAAGTTTTTCAAAATATATTGATGAATAAAAATTAAAAGCCTGATTCGTGTATAAGCTGAAATTTACTGATATAGCCTCTTCTAATCTTATGGAACTAGAGGAAAATAGGAACTTTTGCAAACGCCTTAAAGCTGTTAGGAAAGCGCTGGGGTATCTCGAAAAAAATCCAAGGCACCCAAGTTTGAATACTCATAAATATGAATCTTTAACGCGGGAATTTGGCATAGAAATATTTGAAGCTTATGCCGAGAATAAAACACCTCAAGCTTATAGAGTGTTCTGGCATTATGGTCCGGGGAAAAAAGAAATCACGATCATTGCAATTACTCCCCATCCATAAGTCTTTTACGCTGATTGAGATTGAGGATGGAAGAGATTCTTGACGCGGACGGGGAAGATAGTGCGTTCCATGACATTGCCAAATTTCACATCTCCTGAAATCTCAACCGTCGCAGACAAACTATGCGTGGGAGAAAGACTCAGCTTGACCTGTACGTTTTTAAGGCGAGGTTCATAGGCTTGAATGACTTTTATGATTTCTTGAACAATAGCTCGTCTTCCGACTTCATTGGCGGCTTGTTGGAAAGTAAAATCCCGTAGGCCAAAGTATTGAGGAAGATGTTGGGCAATTTCATAAACAGCGTCACCTAGTTTCCAATCTCTGGCAACAGGTCTTGTATTCAAGATTGTTTCAAGCTCGCGGGCGATAGACTCTTTTAATCCCTTCAAATCGAGAACAATTTCTATCTCTTCTTTGGACAGACAATCAAAAAGGGGCGCATACACCCCTTTTTGAACATTCTTCGACAAGGACTGGCTTGTATATTTCATTACTAAATCCAACAGTCAGGAAGATCAACCACCTTGAACCTTATGCTCGCCAGTACTCATGTTATAGCTAACCACATTATTACCTTTAGCGGTTCCATCTTGTTCATAGTAGGTCGTTAAGTGCATATATTCAACGAACCTGAACGTAATAATGAGAGAGTCGTACTTGGGCGTCACATTTTGATAGTAACAGTTCGTGAAAGTAATCGCTTCTGCTTCAACGTTCGTTTCATCAATATTCTGAAGGCGAGAAATTTTAATTTCCTTGACTAAAATACCGGTAATCAGACGATTCATGATATTAGGCGTGTGAATACCATTGGGTATAATAAGCAATGGATTGTCAAATTGCACACGACCTGATGAATACTGTTGATGAGCCGTATTGGGATTAGTGAAGCGGGAAACTTCAAAATCAAAGTGATACAGCTGAATTGCGCCTTCAAATTTTTGAACACTGGACTTTACAAGATCGTCCATTTTCACCATGTATTGTGGTGTTGCGGTGCTTTGAACATAAATTGATGAAGGAACGCGTTGGTCAAGAGGCCTTTCAACCCCTCGAAAGTTTTCGAGGGCTCTTGAATGTTCGGGATTAATTCCGGCTACTGCATCTGTTGGCATAATATCCTCCTAAAATTTCTTTTTTTACCTTAACGTGCTGCGGGTCTTGGCAGATTTGCAACCAATCTTAAAGAGGCTGTTAGTGCTTCCAACTGGAAATGCGGTCTGAGGAACACAACAGCACGATAATTTCCAGGTTGTCCAGGAACATCTACCACTTCAATTCGTGCTTCCCGCAAAGGAAAGCGTGACTTTGCAACTTGATCTGCTTCATCTGTCAGCAACACATAAGAGGCAATCCATTTATTAAGAAAACTTTCAACCTCTGTACGTGACATAAAGCTGCCAATTTTATCGCGCATAATCACTTTTATATAATGGGCAAAGCGAGAGGCAGCCAGAATGTAAGTCAGCCGACTTGATAACTGAGCATTTGCATTTGCCTGATCCAGGTTATAAAGCTTGGATTTTTGCGTTGTTTGCGCACTGAAGAAAGCAGCGTAATCACGATTCTTGCAATGACAAAGTGCAATAAAGCCAAGATCACTCAGTTCTTTTTCTCGACGATCTGTGATGGATACTTCCGTGGGGCATTTTAATGCAATGTCTCCGTCTGTCGTCTTGAAGGTATAGTAAGGAAGATCTTCAACCAAACCACCGCCCTCAACGCCACGAATGGCAGCAGGCCAACCATAAAGGCCAGCCGAGTTCAATACCCGCTGTGCCAGTGACCAGGCGGCGCTTCCCCAACAGAATTTCGAATTATCGACGCCATCTACGTCTTCCTGGAAATTCATGCCATAGACAACAGTGCCATTATCCCCATAAGGCGCCCTCATCAAAACGTGAGGCAAGGTAAGAGCCACATAGCGTGAATCTTCCGATTCACGGAACGCATTCCATTTTCCAAGCTCAGTGCTTTCGAAAACACGTGACAAATCACGAGGGTATCCAAGCTCAGCAAAGCTGTTCAAATCAAACAAGCTGGGCTGAGATGCCGCAATAAAGGGGGCATGAGCCGCAGCAGCTACTTGAGAAATCTTTGTCAAAAGTGTGATATCTTCAGGAGAACGACCAAATTCCAAATCTGACAGCAGAACTGAATAAGGAGCACCCCCAAATGTACCGTACTCTTCCTCATAAATTTTCTTGAAAAGTTGGCTTTGATCGAACTCTATGGCTTTTTCCAAATCATATTGCAATTCCTGTTTGGAGATATTGAGCAAACGAATTTTAAGTCCTGCTCCCTGATCTGTATTCGTCAACAAGAACCATAATCCTCTCCATGTTGCTTCAAGACGCAGGAAATCTGGATGATGTAGAATTTCATTCAACTGATCCGAAATAACGTGGTCTAGTTGAGAAATCTTTTGAGAAACAACAGCAATTGAATCAGCTGCCTGCACCTCATTCTTATCCAATAAGGAAAGAAATTCGGTGACAATCAGTTTTGCGTTATCTGTTTGTGAAGAATCACGAACAAGGTTAGCATCTTTAATAACGGCATCAACGTCGGTTTTTTTATCGCCACTTGTCAACACCCCGTCAAGGACGCGATTAAGATTTTCGTTACCATCCAATTTCCCCAAAAGATCGTTGAGGCGTGTTCGAGAATCAAACAATGCTTTAAGGGCAGGCGCTTGCTGAACAACATTAAGAGGTTCAAAATCATCCATTGCTACAAAGGTCAGATCTACGCCTAAAGGCGTTTTCCCACCGTTTATTTTATTAGTAACGTTAATTTGAACCCGTGGACTGACTGATTTCATAATATCATTGAAATTATCGCTGGCGATATCAGCAAACTTGCGCTCTTTAAGAGGCGCTTTGGCGACTGCTGACATACCTGATAAATCAGCCATGACTCCCAAAACATAAGGTAATTCACGACTGGTAACTGCACCAGCAAGTTCGACATCATAAGTAATCTGAACTCGTGGAGGACGCACAACGTCCAATTTATGTTGAATACTCTCCCTCATTATTCTTCTCCCTTTTTATTTAGAGACATAAAAATATCTCCAGATCCAATACATCTACTCTCTATTTAAATAGAATTATCTTAAAAAGACGTAAAGATTTTATCTTTTTTCAATATATTTTAAAAAATAATCACGTGTATTATAAAAATACTATATTAACAATGTATTAATTAAAAAGATTCACATAAATAATGAAGAATATGGCTGGAAATCCCGATAATAAAAGGAAGACTAAAAAACATAATCGTTAAGTGTAGCAAAAAAATAGAGATGAAATTTTCATGAGAAGCTCCACCTATCGAGAGAATAAAAAGGGGTAATATAAGAGGTAAAAGTAGAAAGGGGAGAAGATAGCTTCTGCTTCCTTCCATCAGAAGGGATAATAAGCCGCCATACGCTCCTACAATCCCATTAAATGGCAATAAAAGTAAGAGAAAATATAGCCAGTTTTCAAAGGGGACGCTCAACAGCAATAAAAGAAGAGGTGACATAAGACCTGTACAGAGAGTTAGGGTAATCGTAAAAGCAACCCAACGACTGACTAGAAAACTTGACAGGGAAGTTTGAGAATTTAAAACGTTTAAAATAAAACCCTGATGTAAATCCTTTTTAAAAAGATGATTGCTGAGCAAAAGAAGAGAGAAGCTTTGCGCAAACCAATAGAAAGCAGTCCCTATTTGGGGATAGAGAGGAAGCAGATCGTGCAACATAAAAGCGAATATTCCTACAATAAGGAGATTGAACCCCTGGGAAAGGAAGATTTCCCTGGAATTCCTGAAAACTCTATAAAATTCATTGCCAATAATATAAGGATTCATAGATTTTCCCAAGAATTTGATAGCTGTGCAAAAGGCTTATCATAATCTTTCAGGTAAAGTGTTTTCCCCAGAGACAAGAGCTTGGGAGAAGCAATCAGAATTATTCCCCCTTGCTTTAGATGCTCTCTACAAATTTCTCTGAATATTTCTTCTCCTTTACTATCTAGAGAAGTGACAGGTTCATCAAGCAGCCAGCAGGGGCGATTTAATAGAAGTAGGCGAGCAAGACTAATGCGCTGTTTCTCACCAGATGAAAATTGTTGTAAGGGTTGATCTTTAAAAGAAGTTATCCCCATTCTCTTGAGAGTATCTGACAAATCTGGACATTTCTGACGTTCTAGCGCCAGCAGGTATTGAAGGTTTTCATAAGCCGTAAGATCTTCATCAAAGCCTGAACGCAAGGACAAATAAAGAGGATTTTTGAAAAAAAGAGGAAAGGAGAGAGTGCCTTCTGTAGGTTGCGATAAACCTGCCATCATTTTTAAAAAGGAAGTTTTTCCACATCCATTCGGCCCAATAATTTCAAGCATTTCTCCAGGTCCTAATGCAAAAGAAAGATTGCGAAAAAGAAAACATCCGCCTTTTTTAAGAGAAACGCAATCAAGGATGATTTTCAAGGATTCAGTTCTTTCAAAAGAAAAACGTCTCTTTCTATTTGTAATGGACAAGAATCAAGGTAACAAGACTAATTTCAGGATTGGGAATATTTTTGGTGGGGGTGGGCATTGCCTTCTAGCCTTCCTGCGTAAAAGCTAAAGCAGCCCCCTGCTACTTGCTTCTGTACATATTATGTACACAGATGATCATACGCATTATGTGTAAGTTAAAAAAGTTTAATTAAAATAATGTTTTCAATTATATCAAGAAATTTTTTACGCAGCTTTTTTAAGCGACATCGCGTCCCATATAGCCGTCAGAGCTTCTACCAATTCATCAATCATTTCAAATGTATGAAGAGCAGAAGGGGTCAGGCGCAGACGTTCTGTCCCCATGGGAACAGTAGGATAATTAATAGGCTGAACGTATATATCGTAATCATTCAGCAATTTTTTTGCAACTTCCTTACAAATTTTCGCATCACCAACAATCACAGGAACGATATGGCTCTCACTTTCAAGATAGGGAATTTGAGTTTGCTCAAGTTTCTTTTTAAGATAGGCTGCATTGGACTGGTGACATTCTCGTTCAATGCGGCTTTGCTTAAGATGTTGGATGCTCGTGACGGCCCCCGCTACAATGGAAGGGGGTAGGGAGGTTGTAAAAATAAAACCAGGAGCCATACTGCGGACAAAATCAATGAGGGGCGCTTTGCCAGCAATATATCCACCCATAAGCCCATAAGCTTTCCCCAATGTTCCCTGGGTAATGTCAATCAGATGGGAAATCTTCCGCATTTGTGCGATTCCACCCCCCTTATGCCCATACATTCCAACGCCATGGACTTCATCCAGATAAACGAGAGCATTATATTTTTTTGAAACTTCTGCTAATTCCTGAATGGGCGCAATGTCTCCTTCCATAGAATATATAGATTCAAAGGCAACAATTTTTGGGCGTACGGGATCGATTTTTTGGAGATGGGACTCTAAATCCCCATAGTCATTGTGTTTGAAAATAATCTTTTCAGCTTTTGAATGACGAATACCTTCAATCATTGAAGCATGATTGTGTGCATCTGACAGGATAACGCAACCAGGCAATGCGGACCCCAAAGTAGCAAGAGTTGTTTCATTGGCAACATATCCAGAAGTAAAAACAAGGGCTGCTTCCTGATCGTGCAAAGTAGCGATCTCTTCTTCCAAAAAAACATGAGGATTGGTTGTTCCTGAAATATTGCGTGTCCCCCCTGAACCTGCACCAATACGTTGAATTGTTTCAATCATTGATGCAATCACATCAGGATTTTGCCCCATGCCCAAATAATCATTGCCACACCATATGATGGTTTTTTGAGTTCCATTTGATGTCTGGCGCATAGCATAGGGAAATTCGCCCACACAACGTTCAAGGCTTTGAAAAATGCGATAACGCCCTTCTGATTTCATTTTGGTCAGGGAAGCGTTAAAAAAATTCCAATAGTCCATGTCGTTAATCACTTTCAGGGTTGTATTCATCCAAAATGTTTCATTTAATACGAGAGTCGCGGATTAACATTTAATGATTATGCCTTCATAATGGATTCATCAGCTATTTCTCTGTTGAGAGAATACTCGGTAAGCGAGATTTCTTACAATATTAAAAACACGCTTGAGCAAACTTTCAATCATATTCGTGTGCGTGGCGAAATTTCTGGGGCTAAAATTCATACGTCAGGGCACCTGTATTGCGCTTTTAAAGACGCGCAATCTGTGCTGGATGCCGTCTGTTGGCGCGGTGTCGTCTCTTCTCTCTCATTTCGTCCAGAAGATGGGATGGAGGTAATTGGAACTGGAAGAATTACAACCTATGCAGGACGTTCAAAATATCAATTTATTATTGAATCTATGGAAATTGCAGGTGAGGGGGCTCTTCTTAAAATCCTGGAGGAACGCAAGAAACGCCTTGCAGTTGAAGGGTTATTTGCGCAGGAACGTAAAAAACTTCTTCCTTTTTTACCACGCCTGATTGGTATTGTGACCTCTCCTACGGGTGCTGTCATTCGCGATATTCTCCACCGTTTGGGCGATCGCTTCCCAACGCCTGTGATCCTGTGGCCTGTTTTAGTTCAGGGAGAAGGAGCTGCTGAACAAATTGCAGCGGCCATCAGAGGATTTAATGAATTGCCCTTGAAAGGTTCTATTCCCAGGCCGGAACTTCTTATTGTTGCCAGAGGGGGTGGGAGTCTGGAAGATTTATGGGCGTTTAATGAAGAAATCGTTGTCCGCGCTGCCGCAGAGAGTCATATTCCCCTCATATCTGCCATCGGTCACGAAACAGATACAACCCTTATTGATTACGCTGCGGATTGGCGCGCACCGACACCGACTGCTGCCGCAGAACGTGCGGTGCCTGTCAGAGCTGATCTTTATCAACTTTTGAAAGCGCTGGAAGATCGTTCTGCACGGGCGTTGCAAAGGCTCTATGAGGAATATGCGCAGCGCTGTGATGACAGAGGAACTCGACTTGAGCAATTGAAATCTCTTTTCTTTGAGCGTTTATCCCAATCACTACAAAATCTTTCTGCACGACTTAAGCATCCATACGAGCAAATAAGTCTGGCTGAACATCAACTACAGGCATTGACCAGTCGCCTGACACTGATAGAGACACGATTCATGAAGGACTACACCTTACAACTGAACCAATGGAGTGCCCTGCTTGAAAGCTTTTCTTACCATAATACACTCAAGCGAGGTTTTTGTGCCGTGAAAAACGTGCATCAGGAACTTGTTGCTTCAAAAACTGAGGCAAAAAAAGCAGAGACTCTGGCACTGGTATTTCATGACGGTACGCTTATGGTTTTACCTGAAAGAGAAAAAGAAGATATTTCCCCCAAGCCCTCTGCGCAGGGGAAACTTTTCAAAAAACAAAAGCCATCTTCTCAAGGATCTTTGTGGTAAAGAAATCTGTAGCGATCCAGGTATCTTCAAAGAAATAGCAGAAAATAGTGAAATAGATTGACAAGAGTTACCTCATAAAGTACATTTATAAGTACTTATTTAATAACCTTATGGGATTGATATGAATGTTGTTACTTTTACAGATTTAAGAAAAAACCTTCGGCAGGTGATGGACACTTCTATAGGAAACCATGAGCCTGTGATTATCAAAAGACCCCACGGCAAAGATATGATCCTTCTGTCCCTTCAGGACTATGAATCCCTTGCAGAAACAGCCTATCTTCTGGGAAATAAAGCCAATGCGCAGCATTTAAGGCGTTCTCTTCAAAGTTTGAAGCAGGGGAAACTTTCTCAAAAAGATTTAATAGAAGAATGAATCTTATTTTTACGGATGAGGCTTGGAAGAGCTATTTATACTGGCAGGCCTATAACAAGAGCATCCTTAAAAAAATAAACGCCATGATAAAAGAAATCATGCGCGCTCCTTTTGAGGGGATAGGAAAACCTGAGCCTTTGCGTTATGAGCTTTCAGGATATTGGTCACGCCGCATTACATCAGAACATCGTCTTGTCTATAAAATTGCTCATGATGATCTGATTATTTTGTCAACCCGTTATCACTATGATTAAATATTCAAAAGGACATGATAACGTGCTATCAAATCCCAGTTTATTCTGAAAAAATGACTGGACAGGAGAAATGTTGATAAAGCTTTCCTCTTTTTTAAACTTTAATTTCTACTATAATTAAGTAGCTTATATTAACCAAGGACAATCGCCCGTGATATCCAGTTTTGTTGATACCCATTGCCATTTGAATTTTCAGGATTTCAGCACAGACGTTGAACACGTTATTCATGCAGCGCAGGAACGTGGCATTCATACAATTCTGTCTATTTGTACAAAAATAGATGAAATGAAAGATATTCTTCCGATTGTGCAAAAATATGGGAATATTTTTGCAACGGTAGGGATTCACCCTCATGAAGCCGAAGCAACTCTAAAGGATTTCAATATTTCTCAACTAAGTGGCTGGATCAGGGAACACGCAAGTCATGCTAAAGTGATTGGAATTGGAGAAACAGGCCTTGATTTTTATTATGAACATAGCCCTCGCGCCAAGCAATTATTGTCATTTCAAACTCATATTGAAACCTCGATTGAAGTGAATCTTCCCCTGAGTATTCACACGCGCGACGCGGAAAATGAAACGATTGCTCTGCTTAAAAAGTATCCAAAAGCCACGGGAGTTATCCATTGTTTTACCGGTACGCAACATTTGGCTGATGAAGCGCTTGTGCTTGGCTATTATATTTCTATTTCAGGCATTGCAACCTTTAAGAAAGCTGAAGATCTCAGACAAGTTATCAAAACAATTCCCCTTGAGAGAATTCTTTTGGAAACAGATGCACCTTTTTTAGCGCCCATCCCTCATCGTGGTCAACGCAACGAGCCAGCTTTGATGGTCCATACCGCTCAATTGGTAGCGGATCTTAAAGAAGTTTCGATTGAAGAACTGGCAGCCATAACGACCACAAACTTTTTCACTCTTTTTTCAAAAGCCTCTCATGCCTGACAATAAATTGATTATTTTAGGATGTGGGGCGTCAGCAGGAGTTCCTGCGGCAAATAATTATTGGGGAGCCTGTGATCCCTCTGATCCCAGAAATTTTCGTACGCGTTCTTCTGCCTATGTGGAAATCAGGGGGACAAAAATTCTGATTGATACCTCGCCTGACCTGCGGCTTCAAATGCTCAAAAATCAAATTATAGATATAGATGCTGTTCTCTATACGCACGCTCATGCCGATCATACTCATGGCATTGATGAATTAAGAACGCTCTTTTTTCACAAGGGAAAAAAGAAAATCCCTATTTATGGGGCAGAGAAGACGGTTCATGATTTACAGAGAACTTTTTCCTATCTTTTCCATCAGGGCGTTCTTGAGATTTATCCTGCAGTTCTTGAACCAAATATCATAGAAGGAAAATTCACTATAGGGGACACAGAGATTGTTTCTTTTCCGCAAAGACATGGCAAGGATGGATTATCAACAGGTTTCAGGATAGGGAATATGGCTTATTCCACGGATTTCAGCAGCCTCGACGAACAAGCCCTACACTGTTTGCAGGGTATTCACTTATGGATTATCGATTGTTTGAGCATTGATCCGCGTCCTACACATCTGAGTCTTCAGGAAGCCCTTGGATGGATTGAAAAAGTTCAGCCTAAAAAAGCAATTTTGACTCATATGAATACAACGCTTGATTATAAAAAAACTCTTGAATCTTTGCCGTCTCATATCGAGCCAGCTTATGATGGTTTAACGGTTTATTTTTAGACAGACTTCAAAAATGACTGCAGAAAAATTCATCCGAGAGATACAGTCAACTGCCGAAGTGTTTTTTAAATCCATAGCGGTAGATATCTATCAGGACGCGGGAATTCTTTGTATCGTGACAGGAATTGACAATAACTTCCTCAATACTGTTCTTCATGTCAATGTTGGGGAAGACCAATTAGAAGAGAGAATTTATATGGCAAGAAATTTTTTTTCTTCTCATCAAGTTCCTTGGACATGGTGTGTTAATCCTTTGGATCAACCTGGCAATATAGGCTATCTTTTAAAAAGTCACGGCTTTGTGGGATTGGAATCTGCTCCTGTGATGGTGTGTGATCTCAAAAATTATTCTCCGACAAAAAGTCGCCTGTCTATCAAAGAGGTATTCAGTCTCCATGATTTTCAGGACTGGGGCAAATCTCTTTTGGAAGGGTTTGAGTCTACTGCTGAAAATTGCGCCCAATTTGTTGCTCTCAACCAAAACTTTCGTTCAAAAGAAGCTGATTTTTATCATTTCGTTGCTTATCATGAGAATGAGCCTGTATCATCAGTGACTCTTTCTGTCAGTTCCTATGGCGCAAGAATTGATAACCTTGCCACAAGAACAGCTTTTTTGCGTCAGGGATTTGGTGCAGAAATGGTGCGTTGTGCCATGACAAAAGCAAAAAATCTGGGATACAGCTGGTGTTGTCTTGAGTCTTCTCGTAAGGGCGTTTCTCTTTATCAAAAATTGGGATTCAGGGAAATTTACCGTGTAAAAATTTATGGTTAGCCATTCAACCCTAATTTGGTAATGGTATATATCTTTAAAAGTTAATGGATAACCGAAGATGACACGCTTTTACGGCGTACGCACTCTTGGGCAAAATTCCTATAGATCATTTGACAAATTTCAGGATTACTTAGGGCATAAACAAGTGCTGCGCCTGTAAAAACATTTTCAGGGACAGTGTCTGTGGTAATCTCAGGGAGCGATGCTTCCAGCGTTCCGTCTTCCTTGATGATGATCGCAGCATCCATCTCAGCCAAATTAAGGACAGATTGGCGATTATTTTTAATCATGAAGTTATACCCCCTGGATTTATTTTTATTTATTGTCCATTTATAGCTTTACACTATTGGTATAACTTTAAAATAGTTAAAATTCTGATAATTTATGCAACAGTTTTATCAGTTTTTTCTTCTAATATTATTCCTAAAATACTTTCAAGTTCTTTCCATTCGCGAAGACTCATCCCACTTTGAGTCCGCGTGACCGGTTGACCCTGAATAAAACTGCGTACGACCCTGAGAGCTGTTTGAGATAACTGTCCACCTTGTTGACGGTATTCCACAAACGCTTCATAGGCCAAGGGAACCCAACGTTTGACAGTTTCAAGCATAACATCTGCATAAGCCCGAATTTCATACTGCGCATGATGATCTGCGCGCAATCTTAGAAAGTGGAAAAGATTATGTAAATCTATTTTCCAATACCACTCAGTATAGTAATTAAGTGTCAAATTCATTCGGGCAAGTTCACGGGCCAATCCAGAACGCTCAGGGTCAAGAATATCGCCTTGCTCATTGAGGTTCATCATTTCTTCGTAATGCTGGTAAACGCGTTCGGCATCTTCCCGTAAAATTTTCATTACTTTGTGCGCTTCCTCAGGATTTAGCTGATCGCCGCGTCCCTGGTTGTTTTGAACAGATTGCGCTGCCAAATGTTCGGGTGCTGGAATATAAAATTCTTTTCCCAAGATAGAATAGCGCGCTGAATATTCATTGACATTGGCAGTGCGATGGCGAATCCACTGGCGCGCAATAAAAATAGGAAGCTTAATATGATATTTGATTTCACACATTTCAAAGGGTGTCGTATGCCAATGACGCATCAGATAGTTAATGAGCCCCTGATCTTTCTGGATATGCTTTGTCCCCTTGCCATACGAGACCCTTGCGGATTGTACAATGGCTGTATCATCACCCATATAATCAATAACTCGAACAAATCCTCGATCAAGAACAGGGAGAGGTTTATAAAGAATTTCTTCAAGCGCAGAAACAGTTGCTCGATGGGTAGGATATTGATGAGCGCGGGTTTCTTCCAGTTCCTCATGCTGTTCTTTAGATAAGACCATTTTTTTCTCCAAAAATTACTCTTTTGCACTTTAAAGGACATATGAACCAATGCCAAACCATTTCTTCAAGCCTCTCCTGTGATGTTAATCCTCTAGCCAGAAGCGTTTCTTTGCCCTATCCTGTTTGACAGCACTTCATTTCCGAAGGAACATTCATGGAAGAATTTAAACAGACGAATTTTGGTTTTCAAGAAGTTTCTTCCTCTGAAAAAACACGCCGCGTTACAGATGTTTTTCATCGTGTTGCTCGTCGATATGATCTGATGAACGACGTTATGAGTACGGGGATTCATCGTCTCTGGAAAGATCAATTTATTCGCATGATGAACCCCGTGGGTGAAATTCATCTTCTGGATGTTGCGGGTGGAACAGGAGATATTGCCTTTCGATTTCTTGAAGCATGCCCCCAGGGCTCTGTTACCATCTGTGATATAAATCCAGGCATGATTGAGCAGGGACGAGACCGCGCCTTAGATCGAGGCATAACAAAACGTCTGAAATGGGTGTGTGGGGATGCCAGCGCTCTGCCTTTTGAGGACGCAAGTTTTGATTTTTATTCAATTTCTTTTGGTCTTCGGAATGTGACCTTTCGTATAAAAGCCCTTGAGGAAGCCTTTCGCGTTCTAAAACCGGGGGGGCAATTTTTTTGTCTCGAATTTTCTAAAGTTCAACTCCCCGGATTAAAAGAGCTTTATCACTTTTACAGCTTTTCTCTTATTCCCCGATTGGGTGCATGGATAGCCCAAGATAGAGATGCTTATCAATATCTCGTTGAAAGTATTTCACAATTCCCAGATCAGGCACAACTTGAGAAAGAAGTTCGAGCTGCAGGCTTTGACAACGTCAAGTTTCACAATCTTTCCGCAGGGATTGCCGCAATTCATCAAGGGATAAAAAGGGCAGGGGCTCGTGCCTCTGACAAATAGTTCATTCTCCTCAAAGAAGCCTGAGCCCTAAATCTGATTTCTTCTGAAAGCTGTTGAAAAATGAAAGAATATTAAACTTGTTATGACGAAGCTAATACTGTGAAAATAGCAGAGGTTACACGTAGTAATCCTCGTAACAAATGCAAGGAGAGTGTCATGACTGGAACAGCAGAAGGTGGAAGAAAGCTAAATGAAGAGAGATCTGAAAACTCTGAAAAAGAAAGTGCTGCGATGATAGAGCGATACCTGAAGGGTGTTTCATTCCCAGCCGAAAAAGAGGAGATCATCCAACAAGCAAAAAGCAACAACGCTCCTGAAGATGTTTTGCGTGTTCTCAGCAGACTTAAGGAGAAAGATTACCAGACGGCCATCGATGTTTCTAAGGAAGTTGCCAGGGTAGAATAAGATTTATTTTTCTTCGCATACTTGGCGCAAGAGATTCTTTAGAGAGCGATTAAACATAAAAAGGAGATTATTCATGCGCATTAAAACACAGTTTATTACTTATCTAGGTGTTGTTTCAGTATTATTCGTGGTTCCCTCTGCGTTTGCAGGCAAATTAGATGTAGTCAATGAAAATAAAAAAGCCCTGACAGTGAGAATCAAGGCTGAAGGGGATAATATGGGAGAAAACCTTGCTACTTACGTCAAGGAAATTCCTGCTGAATATTATTTCACTTTTATTGTTGATAATTCTGATCTGAAGGGAAAATCTCATTATTCCATTAAAGGTGATACCAGTGCATTTACGTCAGGTGATAAATGTCAACATTTAAGTGTTGAGAAAAATTACAGAGTAACATTCTTAAATAATACTGTTGGGACAACATGTGTAGCAGAGGAAATCAAATGAGCTGAATAACAAAGACTTTATCATATTCTTCCATAAAAAAGGATCCCTGCAAACTTGTGGGGATTCTTGATTTCGATGGGGGAATCCAGATAAAAGCTTTAAGAAAGATGTCAGAAATTTTAAACTAATAATGATGATTGGTAGAGGAGAAAGCATCGTTTTTGGCTTGCTGAGCAACAACCTGAATTTGAAATTCCTCATTATTGATTTGATCAGGTACAAGATTGACCTGAAGTTGTTTTGCCAACAATTTTACGAAAGTGACCTGGATAACCAGAGGCGTCTGTACCGTTTCTTCTTGAGAGTTTTGTTTAAGGATCTGCATAATCTCAGGACGAACTTTAACAAAGCTTCCCTTGAAATTAATTTTAAAACAAGGATTTTTTTGGGTGCTTGTAATCTGAATTTCACCTCCATAAGGCATACCTTCTGCCCCTGTCAGAACAATATTCATTAATAATCGTCCCCAGGAAGTCAATTGTTGGTTGAATTGTTTATTTTGATCCAGCGCTTCAAGAGAATGCCATTCTAGATGAATTTTGATAGGCGTTAGAAAGCCTTCCATTAATTGCTTGATCGATAGGAAAGTAGAATGCTGAGATGCCAGAGAATAACCAAAGGCTGCCCGATAAAAAGTAAGGCGACGTGAAGCTGTTTCAGCGCTTCGACGGGTTAAATCCATCAGCTTTGCTCGATCTTCTTCGTCGCAGTCCTCAAGGATTTCAAATCCGCTACTGATGGCTCCTATAGGAGTGATAAGATCGTGACACAGTCGAGAACATAACATTTGTGCAAGTGTAAGGGCGTCCATTTTTTATCTGTAATTATTAAAAAATACTTAACGCCCGATCATTATATATTTTTAACATATTGTAAACCATAAAAAACTATAATGTCCTCAGATTAAACATCCCTCTTTCATAAAAGTTCTTTAAAGGTGGTCATTTTACAGGTATTTTAAAAATAAAAAATAGGGAGATCAATCGATGGAAATGAAAACGCTACAGTATATCCAGAATAAAGGGTGGAAAAATAATGTTTTCCCCGATATGGATTCCGAAAAAACCTTAATTTTAGTTTTTGCAGCACCTGAATTTATAGGAAATAGTTGTTCAATTACAGAGCTTTCTCAACGTTATCCTCATTCCAAAATGATTGGATGTTCAAGCGCCGGGGAAATTTTTGGCAGTTCTATTATGGATAATAGTCTTTCTGTCGCGCTGATAAAATTTGAAAAAACACCTCTTAAAATTGTTAAAACTGAAATTAAAGATACGGAAGATTCATTCGCTGCGGGAGAGCGCATTGCCAAAGCCTTGGATAAAAAAGATCTTACAGGTATTTTTGTGTTGTCACCAGGACTAAACGTTAATGGGTCTGAGCTTGTTAAAGGTTTGAATACCATCGAAAATAAGTCGGTTATTATTACAGGGGGATTGGCCGGAGATGGAAAGCGGTTTGAGAAAACCTGGTCTATCTATAATGGAGAGCTTCATACACATAATGTTGTTGCTGTAGGTTTTTACGGGGACGCCATTAAAATTGGCCATGCTTCCAAGGGAGGATGGGATATCTTTGGTCCTGAACGCCGCATTACTAACTCAAAGGATAATATTCTTTATGAATTGGATGAACGTCCAGCGCTTGAGTTTTATAAGGAATACCTG
Organism: Caedimonas varicaedens; assembly: GCA_001192655.1. Lineage (GTDB taxonomy): Bacteria > Pseudomonadota > Alphaproteobacteria > Caedimonadales > Caedimonadaceae > Caedimonas > Caedimonas varicaedens. The sequence continues at coordinate 1,615 of BBVC01000067.1, read as the reverse complement.
GGGGATAGAGCTTCTGGGTTGCCTGCCACAGGTCTTTTATTTCCTTTGGCTATCCGTAAAGATACGGACGATGCAAAACAGCTGGTACGAACAATATTAGCTATTGATGAAAAAGAGCAATCCTTGACTTTTGCCGGTGATGTTCCCACAGGATACCTTGCTCAGCTTATGCGTGCAAACTTTGACCGACTGGTTTCAAGCGCCAGCGCTGCAGGAGAAACAGCTCTTGAAACAATGAATGGTCAGGGGAATAGTTCTCATAATGACAATCCTGTATTGGCTGTGGGTGTAAGTTGCGTTGGCCGAAGGCTTCTTTTGGGTGAACGAACAGAAGAAGAAACAGAATCCATGCTTGAAATGCTTCCAAAGGGAACCCAGCAGGTTGGCTTCTATTCTTACGGAGAGCTCTCCCCCCATACGAAGGGAGCATGTGACTTGCACAATCAAACGATGACGCTGACCACATTTTACGAAAATTAAACCAAATCAGCGTTTAATAGGTCGTGGAGAGTATTTGCCTGACAGATTTTAACGATACGAGGTATTGAAAGTTGCATACATTGTTAACAAGACAACTTGCTCGTTTAGGTTTTAAGGAGGATGCCGTTCCTTCTGAGCTGGAAGCATGGCAAAAGCTCATAGAGTTTGTCAGTACAGCCTATACAGAAGCAGATCAAGAACGTTATATGCTTGAGCGTTCCATGGAACTGTCTTCACGGGAACTCATGGGTCTCAATGAAAAACTTGAAAATGCCCAGCATATCGCTCGCCTTGGATATTGGAGTTATAATAACGAGAGCGATAAATTTTCTTTTTCGAAAGAACTGTGTCTCTTGCTTGGTCTTAACCCCACCAGACCCACGCTTAATTTTGAAGAATATTTCAATTTGGTTCATGAAAAGAATCAAGCCTATTTTCAGAAATGGAAAGAAGAAATCCCCTTAAGAGAGAAATTGGAATATGAGGGGGAAGCACGCATCAAAAATGCTGAAACAAACGAGTACGGCTGGTATTATATAAAAGCTCATATGGAGCACCCAGGAAAAGTGTTGAGCGGTATTGCCATTGATATTACCAAACGTAAGGCAATTGAAAAAGAAGTTGCCTCACTGAATCAACAGCTTGTCGAATCAGCACGCATGGCAGGAATGGCCGATGTGGCTATTTCTATCCTTCATAACGTGGGGAATATTTTAAATAGCGCGAATGTCTCTCTGGGGTTATTGCAGGAAAAAATTGAGAAGAATCATACCCAGAAATTATTCAAGGTTATTGATATGATCGGGGATAATATATCTTCACTGGCAACTTATTTGACTGAGGATCCCAAGGGGAAACTCATCCCAGAATATTTAACGACGCTAGAGAAAGTGATCAAGGAAGAACATCATTCTTTTGCTCATGAAATTGAAAATCTTGTCAAACACATTCAGCATATCAAGGATATTGTCGCCATGCAGCAAACAGTCAGTAAGGTTTCAGGTATGGCAGAAAAAGTTTTTGTCCCTGAAATTTTTGATACAGCCTTGCAGATCAACGGGGAAACATCTCTGGCAAACGATATAAAGCTAACCCGGGAATATGAAGAGTCGTGCTTTATATAGCTAACAACATA